>CAIYHK010000245.1 GCA_903925985.1 uncultured Actinomycetes bacterium | reverse complement strand
TTCAACATCATGCGGGTCATCGAAGAATCTGGTGTGTCAAAAAGCTCGGTGTATCACCACTTTGGTGGGCGTGATGGCGTCATTTCTGCAGTTGAAGTAGTTGCCGCAACACACAATTCAGTTACACGCGCGTATACGTCACACTGGGTGACACAAGTATCTTTCGAAGAGCCCATTGTGATGGCAAGCGTCTCACCAAAACACGACACTTACCCATTGATGATTGCCAGTGGGGCTTTCACTGTTTCATTTCTTGCCGGGGACCAAGTTCACATCGGCCAGTACTTTTCTTATCCGGGCCGCCGATTTCATTACATCGCACCTGAATACCTTGCCGAAGTTGATGGCCACCCAGTTGTTCCAGATTGCCTCTCTTGGGTACATGCTGAGATTTTCCAGACCATGACGATGGAAGATCATGAATTGCTCTTTGCCCGGGTCACAGACTTTGGTTATGGACGTCTTCGTAACGACCCGCTCGTGTATTCATCTAGACATGGCTGGAGAGTTGCATCAGAAAAAGCACGCGCACCTGGTGAGAGCCCACGTGATGCTCTACTCGAGCGCCTCGCTGCTGCTGGGTACAGTGCGGTGATTGAGGACGACTCCGAAGACTGATCACCAATTAACTCTGAGAGATTGAGTCTGGTTCAGAGATTTAGGTGGAGACGCGGCACCACAGTGACTACGCCACGATGCACGCGCCCAAGCTGACCATGATTATTTTGTGACAAAGTGTCACAAATTGTGGGCAGGTTAGGGTAAATCCTGTCGCAAATTGGCAAGGCCAGCCCATCTCGTAATGAGACGAAGTCGGACGAGAAAGGGCTGAAACCCTCATTTAGCGGAGGGTTTTATTCGATGCGCAAGCCAGAGATTGCACGGGCAATCACCAACTGCTGAATCTCTGAGGTGCCCTCAAAGATGGTGTGAATCTTTGCGTCACGGTGCCAGCGCTCAACTGGATATTCGCGGGTGTAGCCGTAACCACCAAGAATTTGAATCGCATCTTCTGTCACGCGAACTGCAACTTCCGAGGCCTTGTATTTGGACATCGAGCCTTCGCCGTGAGTGAAGCCGCCGTTTTTGGCGGTCCAAGCTGCACGCCAAATGAGCAAACGCGATGCATCAATCTCAGTGATCATGTTTGCAAGCTTGAATGCAATTGCCTGATTCATGATGATCGGCTTGCCGAATGCGTGACGCTCTTTCGCGTACTCAAGTGAGTACTCATATGCAGCGCGCGCGATACCGAGAGCCTGTGCACCAACTGCGGGGCGGGTGGCTTCGAAGGTTGACATGGCCGGCTGTTTCTCGCCGCTCTTGCCGCGCTCACGAGCACGCGCAAGTTTTGCTTCAAGTTTCTCTTTGCCGCCCAACAAGCACCTGCCCGGTACGCGAACTTCATCGAGTACAACTTCGGCAGTGTGTGAGGCACGAATTCCATGCTTTTTGTACTTCTGCCCCTGCGACAACCCTTTTGTTCCAGGAGGCACTACGAACGATGCCTGACCACGGCCCTTCAATTCAGGATCCACCGCAGCAACAACAACGTGCACATCTGCAATACCACCATTGGTGATCCATGCTTTGGTGCCGTTCAAAACCCACTCATCAGTAGCTTCGTCATAGACCGCACGCGTGCGCAGCGATGACACATCGGATCCTGCATCGGGTTCGCTCACACAGAAAGCGCCAAGCTGGATTTTTTCGGGTGTTCCGTAACACTGAGGAACCCACTCAATCATCTGCTCAGGAGTTCCATTGGCAGCAATACCTGCCGCAGCGAGTCCAGAGCCCATGATCGCCATGCCGATTCCAGCATCACCCCAGAACATCTCTTCAATCGCAACCGGAAGAGTGAGTCCAGATGGATCACCCATACCATTCATCATGAAGTCAAGACTGTAGAGACCAACTTTGGCCGCCTCTTGAACTACGGGATACGGAAATTCTTCGCGTTCATCCCATTCGTGTGCGGCGGGACGGATTACATCAACTGCAAACTGATGCACCCAATCTTGAATCTGCTTTTGTTCATCACTGAGGTGGAGGGAAAATTCAGCCATGTGCTTAAGTTACCAGTCGGTACAGCGTTTGCCTCAGTCCAGTGGCCAGAGTTTGGCACTACGCAACAAGTGGTTTGCCGCGCAGAACTTGGTGGCCACGGAGCGCGTCACGCAAAGGCATCGGTGAGGCACCAGGAACAAGGCTGGACACGGCCACGCAGTACTTGCTCACCCTCATCGGTCGCAGACCAATTTTCCGCGCATCAATTAATGCGGGGCCATTTTCTGTTGAGGATTTGATCTCCATCACTACAGCGTTGGGGAATAGATCGCCTGTGGCCCCGGCTGTTGCGGCAATGAGATCAACATCCATTGTGATGCGTTCGTTGGTCCGTGAATTGATCAACGTGCGTCGGATGTATCGAAGATCTAGCGAAGCCACCAGCGGCGGCAAGACCATTGAGCCATAGACCGTGTCTAAAGCGGTGGTCAGATGCGAGCGCTCAATCACAGTTAGGTCTACGAACCCATTACCGTCTCGAAGCCAGCGAAGCTTGTTTGTCTCTGATCGATCAGTCTTGGTCTTCAGCTCGAGCCAAGTGTTTGTGCTTTCACCTTGAGACCGCACACGCACCTTGTACCTACGGCGACGGCCCTGCACATGTGCGCGAAACAGAGCGAAATCCAAAGTATCGAAGTAGCACGAGCGATATCGGTGAGCGCGGCGTCCATCAACTTCCAGAACCCGCCAATCAGAATTCAGGTTGCTACCCACTGCCATCGCCTGTTCTAACGAAATCACAAACTTATGATCGTGGCGCCGCAGCAATGCCGCATCACCCACCGCATCCTCAAGTGGCGCACTTTTGAGTCCGGCCACAACTTCGTCAAGTGGATGCATTCAGCTGGCTCGCACCACACGATGCGGAACAGAAAACTCTGCCACTGCATATATCGACATAGTTTCACGAACGAAGTCGATCTTGCGCACTTCAATGTTGTGGATTGGTGCCTGCAACATCGTCGCCACGTGGGCCATTAACTCTGCGGGATCGGTGATGACACGGTCAATTTCCAATCCAACGCGATCACACCGTTTGCGACGCACGATAAATGGACTATCAACCACAATCATGGTTGCAATCAGCAAGATCGCGAAGATGATCTTGATATGGAACTCCATCTCCGGAAGACCGGTCATAAGTCCCAGAACCAGTGCGATCATGGTGTAGCCGATCTCAGTTTGACTGGATTCATCAGATCGCAGTCGCACAATTGAAAGCACCGCAAATAGCCCGAACCCAGCCCCAACATTGAGCGGATTAGACGAGCCCAATGCGGCAGCGACGGTGAAAAGGCTCACGTTGAATGCGACGTACCCAATCGCCTGCTCGCGGCGACGATGCTGCCGGTAATAGATCAGGTAAACGAGAACAAAAAGTGCGACAAGGTTGAGCACCAAGTCACGAATGAGTTCGGCGACATCAAGCTCTGCCATTTATTGCCCCAATCGTTTGTTCACGCAAGTCTTTGCATAAACGAGATGCACCTATGCTATTTGCATCGGCACCACCTTTGAGTTGATTAGGCCATGAGAATGCCTCGTGAGGCTCGTCCCCACTTCATCCGTGCCATTGCCGTGGGCCTATGCGCGATGTTGGCGGTACCCGCATGCTCGAGTAAGGACTCAGAAGGTTCTAACGGCAGTGGTGCGGTAGTGCGCATAAGCGAAATCAACTATCGCCCAGTTGAGGGAGTCCTGCTGGGTGAGTTCATTGAACTAGCGAATGTCGGTTCACGGCCCGCACAAATTCAGGACTGGTGCATCGATGGAGTGGACTACTGCTTTGACACTCCTACCGTCCTCGGTCCAGGTGAAGCGATCACCGTGGATAGTGATGAATTTCTTGGCGGACTCGCCAATGAAGGTGAACGAATTGATCTGGTGGATGCACTTGGGCAAATCATTGATGCCGTTGAATTCTCGCCTGATGCTCCATGGTCAACCTTGGCTAATGGTGCGGGACACTCGCTGCAACGGATCAACTTTGATACTGCTAACTCCTTTGTCGACTGGAGTTCTGCTTCGCCGACACCAAACAGCATCATTGATCCGGAATCAGCAAATCTTGGTCGGCTTTCAGCAGAAGTCTTTTTCTCTGAGGTGCTTTACCACCCAGCATCAAATAACCCAGCCGAGGCCTACCTCGAGATCACCAATGCATCGAGCAGCAGTACCGATCTAAGCGGATGGTGTGTCGCTGGAATTAGCTACTGCTTTAGTGCATCTACTTTGCTTGAGCCAGGTGGGGTGTTCCTTCTTCAAGGCAACGCTGGCACTAAAGAACTTTCACGGAGCAGCGACCTCCTTGTTCTTGTCGATGATTCGGGAGTCGCACACGATGCGATCCAATACGAAGACCATGGGCTGTGGCCCGCTTGGGCGGATGGCGAAGGTGGATCACTCCATCGCCGCAACCGTGACATTTTGGGTCTTCAGCCGGGCAACTGGGATGCCCTGCCGCCCACTCCTGGAGTTGCAGCTGTTGATGCGTTGCAACCAATTCCCCTTGTTGAGACAATTGAATTCAAGACATCGCCAACGGCCAGTGAATCCGTGCAAGTGACTGCTCAGTTTGATCATGTTGATGAAGCCGATCTTGCATACCGAATTGGATTTGCAGACGAAGTTGTCATCCCGATGCAGATTGACAATGGTGGTCAAGCACTGGGATCTATTCCAGCCCAAACTGCCGGATCGCTGATCAGATTCCGTTTGATTGCCAAGTCAGATGGTGTCGAAGGCACATGGCCGCGACAAGGCGACGGTGCTAAGTACCTAGGCACAGTCGTGCAAAAAACAGGCCAGACAGAAACTGACCTTCCGATAATCCAATGGTTTATGCCTGACGAGCTTTATGAAGAAGCACGTTATGACTCAACTCTCCATGGTGATGACGGCTACCCCGCCGTGTTCGTGCTTGATGGTGTGGTTTTTGACAACACAACCGTGCGCATCAAAGGCAACCAAGCTCGCTCAAACCGCAAGAAAAAATGGAAGGTGACACTTCCCTACGGCTACACCTGGAATGCCGGAGGTCAGCTTGAAAACAATGTGAGTGAGTTTGATCTGATGCCAGCGGCTACTGACAAATCATTCTC
>CAIYHK010000244.1 GCA_903925985.1 uncultured Actinomycetes bacterium | reverse complement strand
CAGCACGGACCGATATCGACGAGGAAGCAATCGATGATTTCATGTTCGGCGAGATCGGTGAGCCAGACCTAGTGGTGGCATGCGGTCCGCAATCGCAGAGTGTTCCATCCCTGGTGTGGGAACTGGCGTACAGCGAAATTGTTTACGTTGATATTCCATGGCGCCATTTGTCGTCAGCTCACCTTGATTACGCGATTCGCGATTACCACAATCGCAATCGAAGATTTGGTGGTGTCTGATGCCGCAATATCGCGACAACGCCGTCGTGTTACGAACTTACAAACTTAAAGAATCAGATCGAATTGTCGTGTTTATGACTGAGCGCCACGGAAAGGTGAGGGCCGTAGCTAAAGGGGTCAGAAAGTCAGGCTCGCGTTTCGGAGGACGCCTTGAACCAATGAGTCATGTCGATGTCCTCTTTGCCACTGGTCGAGAACTCGACATCGTTAGCCAGGTTGAACTGATTGGTACTACCAATAAAGCCCGAAATGACCTAGATCGTTTGTCGCGTGGAATGTCAATGGTCGAAGTGGTTGATCAACTGGGAATGGAACGCGAAGAAACACCCCACCTCTACAAGATGCTCGTTGGCGCCTTGGAGACCCTGAACAGCACGGACTCCGACCTAGTACTCGGAGCTTTCTTTTTGAAACTTCTTGCATCCGAGGGGGCGCGGCCCGAACTGGATTTTTGTGTTGCTTGTCGTGACGCAATCGGCGAGCTCGATGGTGGTTCGTATTATTTCAATCTCGAAAATGGTGGCGTGCAATGCAGGAAGTGTTCTCTTGGCCGCCGAGTATCTGGTGACGCACTGCTCTTGATGCGGGCAATACTCGGAGGTCGGTTGATTGAAGCACTGAATTACGACTCTGGTGCTGCCTCGCGTGAGGTGACGGAATTGGCAACTCTGGTGATGGAACATCACACCGAACGGCGCCTAAAGACGATGCATACCAACATTCATTAGGGAGTCGCAGCCTGTATTACTCGGTCTGGTGCGGTGTCCATCGCCTAGCCTTGTCACGTGCCAGCAAGTGATTTAGAGCAAATAGTCAACCTCTGCAAACGACGTGGTTTTGTTTATCCAAGTGCGGAGATCTATGGCGGCTTTCGCTCTTCCTATGACTACGGCCCGCTTGGTTCGCTCATGTTGCGCAATGTCAAGGATGCCTGGGTGCGTACGATGGTCCAGCAACGTGACGACGTCGTCTTGATTGATGCAGCAATCCTCGGACCCCCACAGATCTTTGAGGCCTCAGGTCACCTCGCCAACTTTTCGGATCCCTTGGTCGACTGCACTGTCTGCAAACGTCGTTTCCGCGAAGACCATCTAGAGACTCGAGACTGCCCTCAGTCAATGAAGGGCTGTCAGTTCACCGAAGCGCGGGCTTTCAATCTCATGTTCAAGACCACTGCTGGCCCGGTCGAGAATGCAGGCGCCGACGTTTACTTGCGGCCAGAGACCGCCCAGGGCATGTTCGTCAATTTCACGAATGTGCTCCAAACCTCGCGTAAGAAGCCACCATTTGGAATCGCCCAAGTTGGTAAAAGTTTCCGCAATGAGATCACGCCAGGCAATTTCATTTTTCGCACACGTGAGTTCGAACAAATGGAACTTGAGTTTTTCGTACCCCCAAGTGAAGGCGCGAAATGGTACGAATACTGGTGTACTGAGCGCCTCAATTGGTACGTAGATCTAGGCATTCCGCGAGAACTTCTTCGTATTCGTCCCCACGAGGCCGACGAGCTTTCGCACTATTCCGCAGGCACCGCCGATGTTGAGTTCATGTTCCCTTGGGGTTGGGGCGAACTCGAAGGAATTGCACAACGCACGAACTTTGACCTGAACCAACATTCGACCCATTCGGGGCAGCGTCTTGACTTTTTCGATCAAGCAACGAATGAACGTTATGTTCCTTACGTGGTCGAGCCGGCTGCCGGTGCAAATCGTACGATGGCGGCATTCTTATTGGCCGCTTATGACGAAGACGTGGTGAATGATGAGCCACGAACCGTGCTGCGACTGCATCCTCGTCTTGCGCCGTACAAAGTTGCTGTATTGCCATTGTCAAAGAAGGACACGTTGTCGCCGAAAGCGCGTGAGATCTACTCAATGTTGTCTGATCGATATATGTGTGAATATGACGAGACGCAAGCAATTGGCCGTCGCTACCGACGCCAAGATGAAATCGGTACTCCATATTGCGTGACTGTGGACTTTGACACTCTCGAAGACAATGCGGTGACGATCCGAGAGCGCGATACCACCGAGCAGACTCGTGTCCCGATCGAAAATCTCGTTGCTGAGTTGACCTCGCGTCTGGGATTTTGAGCGCCGTAGAGACGCATTAGTGTTAAAGCAAAACAAAGGGGAGACATGGCTGTTTCAATGATCATCAAGTTGCCGGCACAAGAAGGTAAAGGCGAAGAGCTAGTGGCAGTACTGGCAGAAGTCGTTGCTGCTACCGCAAGTGAGCCAGGCACCTTGCAGTACGTATGCCTGCAGGACAACGCCAATCCGGACATGGTTTGGATGTACGAGATGTACTCCGATCAGGCCGCGGTTGATGCCCATATGGGTGGCGCAGTGTTCCAAGCGGCATTTCCCAAAATTGGAAAGCTTTTGGCAGGCGCTCCAGAGTTCAACAACGTAACGCCCCGGGTTGGAAAGGGTCTCTGACCCTGTCGTGACTGCGACCTATCTTGACGCCATCGTGCGTCATCATCGCGATCGGGCTGCAAACGACTCGCGTTCACTTGCAGATCTTGCGCAAGCTGTTGACCAGGTACCGCAACCGCGGGGGTTTATCTCTGCGATTCGTAACACCAGCGTTAAACATCTTGCTGTAATTAGTGAGATCAAGCGTCGCTCTCCATCAAAAGGCGACCTCAATCCAAATCTTGATCCTGCGTCGTTGGCTTTGACCTATGAACTCGCTGGCGCGTCTTGCATCTCGGTGCTGACAGACGGCCCGCACTTCGGTGGATCAGTTGCCGACCTTCAATCTGCACGCGCAGCGGTATCGGTGCCTGTTTTGCGTAAAGACTTCACGGTGGCCGAAGTGGATGTTTTTGATGCTCGATTGATGGGTGCGGATTGCCTATTGCTGATCGCTGCCGCACTAAGCCAAGGTGAGATTGAACACCTCAATGGACTCGCAATTTCAATCGGGCTCGATGTACTCGTCGAGATTCACGACGAGGATGAGCTTGAGGCGGCTCTCTCAATCGGAGCCGAAATGATTGGCGTCAATCAGCGCGATTTAGTGACATTCAATGTCGACACTGAACGAGCCGTGAGGGTTGCTGCGTCAATGCCCGATGGGATCGTGAAGGTGGCAGAGTCTGGTATTCGCAGCCGGGGTGACGCCGAAGTACTGCTAGGGGCAGGCTTTGACGCGATTTTGGTGGGCGAGACTCTGGTCAAATCAGCAGATCCAGGTGCCGAACTCCAGTCATTACTGGTTCCTCGAACCTGAGCTTTGGCCGCTCATAACGCTGGTTTGCCGTTACCGTTGTTTATGTGTTCGTCAAGATCTGTGGAATAACCAGCGAGGATGACGCCCTTCTCGCCGTAGCACTAGGTGCTGATGCTCTTGGCTTTGTTTTTGCCCCGTCTCCACGCCAGGTGACCGCGAGTCGCGTATACGACATCACTCGACGTCTTCCGCCAGAAATTCTCACCGTGGGAGTGTTTCGCGATGAACTACCTGATCGCGTAATCGATATCACCCAACGCGCGGGACTAAAGGCTGCACAATTACACGGCCGTGAGTCACGCAATCAGGTGGAACAAGTCAATAAATACGTACATTGGGTAATCAAATCTGTGGAGGCTGGGAGCGCAGCGGCAATGAATGCCGACAATCTCGGCACCGACATGGTGCTTGTTGATGCATCCGAACCAGGAAGTGGGAAGTTATTCGACTGGTCACTACTTGCTGATATGCCAGAAGTTCCGCGCCTCATGTTGGCTGGAGGGCTCAATCCGGACAATGTTGGTTTGGCTATTGAGACGGTTCGACCCTGGGGTGTTGATGTGTCCAGTGGTGTTGAGGCCGAACCAGGCCGCAAGGATCCGATCAAGCTAAGGGCATTTATCAAGAACGCCAAAGATGCAGCGCCCAAGGAATATCGCGGGCCCGACTCGGTGCCTTATGACTGGCGCGATGACGGTGACTTGTGACTCAGCATTCGGCAGTTCAGTAAACGATCAGGAAAGATGGAGCCATGTCTTTGATGAGTGATCCAACAACCGAAGGCAGATTCGGTGAGTTCGGTGGACGTTTTGTCCCCGAGACTCTTGTACCTGCCTGCCAAGAGCTTGAGATTGCCTTTAAGGACGCATGGCAGGATCCAGTTTTTCGTGGCGAGCTCGACGCAGTGTTGCGCGACTACGCCGGTCGCCCCTCGATTCTCACTGAATGTCACAACCTTGGCGCCAAGTTAGGAATTCGCCTCATTCTGAAGCGCGAGGACCTGAACCACACCGGCTCACACAAGATCAACAACGTCCTTGGTCAAGCACTGCTAGCCAAGCGAATGGGTAAGAAGCGCTTGGTTGCAGAGACCGGTGCGGGGCAACACGGAGTTGCCACTGCGACCGCTGCGGCATTGTTCGGCCTGGAGTGCAAGGTTTACATGGGGGCAGTAGACGTAGAGCGTCAAGCGTTGAACGTGTTTCGCATGCATTTGCTTGGGGCCGAGGTCGAGGCGGTGCATTCTG
>CAIYHK010000243.1 GCA_903925985.1 uncultured Actinomycetes bacterium | reverse complement strand
CGATTAACGAGTAATCGCTGCCATGAATGCGTCCTGTGTTCCCACCAAAGTGTGTGCTCTTGCCAGTGTCTTCTTCAAGATGTGCGCGCTCAATTCCGATTCGAACCCCACCAGGAAGATCAAGGTAGCCGTCAACATTCAACGGCTGGTCATATTGACTGATTTGGTAAGCCTTTGAAAGATCTGGATAGAAGTAGTTCTTGCGATGGAATGTGCTCGGCTTTACTTCACAATTCAATGCAAGACCGACACGCATTGCGAGCTCAACTGCAAACTTGTTGAGCACCGGTAAAGCACCTGGGAGACCCAGTGTCACTGGGTCAATGTTCGTATTTGGCTCATCGCCAAACCGATTTGGTGATGCACTAAAGAGTTTCGTCTTTGTGGCGAGCTCAACGTGAACTTCAAGCCCAACAACCAGTTTCCAGCCGTTTGGTAGTCCAGCGTCTGCATTGTTTTCACTCATGCTTGCACCGCCTTCTCAAGCGCGGCTGCGGCGCGGAACATCACTGGTTCACCTAATGCTGGTGCAAGGATCTGGACACCGATTGGTAGTCCATCTGCACCGTTACCAAATGGCACGCTCATCGCTGCATGACCAGCAAGGTTGGTAGGAATAGTGAATACGTCGCACAAATACATGGTCAGCGGGTCGGAAGTCTTAGCGCCGAACGGAAACGCCGTAGTTGGTGAAGTCGGGGTTAGCAAAACATCAGCCTTCGCATACGCCTTTGCAAAATCGTCCGCAATCAACCGACGGACTTTAAGTGCTTTTCCGTAGTATGCGTCGTAGTAACCCGCCGAAAGCGCATAAGTGCCGATCATGATGCGGCGCTCAACCTCTTCGCCGAAACCTTCCGCACGCGTAGCTCCATACATCGCATTTGTGTCTGCAGCTTCGACACGCATTCCATAACGCACACCGTCATAACGAGCGAGGTTGCTGCTCGCTTCGGCAGGGGCAATTAAGTAATACGCGGTGAGACCGTAAGTCATAGCCGGTACTTGCACATCAACAATCTCCGCACCGCGGTCAGCGAGCGCTTTGAATGCTGCTTCGAGTCGCTCCAATACATCGGGTGCCGCACCTTCAGGCATGTCTGTGATGCGACCCACACGCAGACCCTCAATCTTCAAATCAGCATCAGCACCAACCAATGGTGCAAGTGCAGGTAATGCTTCTGGAATTGAGGTTGAATCCATTGGGTCATGACCAGCAATTGCATCTAGCAGTACCGCGGCATCCTCCACAGTGTGAGTAAAGGGCCCAATTTGATCGAGGCTGCTGGCAAACGCCACGAGCCCATATCGACTCACATATCCATAAGTCGGTTTCACTCCCACCACGCCACAAAGTGCAGCTGGCTGACGAATACTGCCACCGGTATCACTGCCAAGGCTCGCAGCGGCGAAACCCGCCGCTACTGCTGCTGCGCTGCCACCACTTGAACCACCTGGAACTCGCGATGTGTCGAGTGGATTACGCGTGGGACCAAATGCCGAGTTCTCGGTGCTCGATCCCATGGCGAACTCATCAAGGTTGGTCTTGCCGACAATCGTCGCTCCCGCTTCATTTAACTTGCGCACAACCGTGCCGTCATATGGCGGCTTCCAGTTGGCAAGCATCTTTGAAGAACAAGTGGTCTCCACACCACGGGTGCACATGTTGTCCTTCAAGGCAATCGGCACACCAGCAAGTGGTGATAGCGGCCGACCCGCAGCAGCATCGGCATCAATGCGCGCAGCATTTGCACGCGCGTCATCAAGGGTCAATTTATTGAAGGCATGAATTTCTGATTCGCGTGCGTCGATTCGAGCAATGTGTTCCTCAAGAACATCAACTGCCTTGAGCGATCCATCTTTGATACCCGCAGCGATCTGAACGAGGGACTTGTAGTTGGAATTCATTGTGCTCAATCCAGTCCAATAATCGGCGGCACACGGAATCGGCCATCTTCGGCCGCGGGAGCGACCGCCAAAACTTCTTCGCGATTAAGGCATGGCATCTCTGTATCTTCGCGGAGCACGTTGCTCAACGGATACGCCTGAGTCATCGGCTCTACGGAAGACAGATCGAGAGTGTCGATGTCGGCAAAGTGGCTCAACATGTCGGACAACTGATGAGTGAACTTCTCGATCTTGTTCTCATCAATGTCAAGACGCGCCAAACGAGCAACTTTGGCCACGTCGGCGGCGCTGATCTGGTGACCTTTGGGGGTGTCGGATGTGGCTGGCACAGCCTTAAATTCTAGGCGTTGACACCCGCTTGGCCATTGGCGAAATCGTTTCGCCAAGTGAATGCTGTATTACTTGCGTTCCAACGGCGAGAACTTTGGTGGGCGCTTCTCCAGAAAAGAGTCAACGCCTTCCTTGAAGTCGGGGCGCATCAGTGACTCTTTCATCAACTGCACAGCTTCGGCCGTGGAAGCCGCTAGGTCACGGGTCGCATCGGCGTAAACCTGACGCTTGATGATGGCCATCGATGTTGGGCAAGCATTCTCGGCGAGATCCCGCGCATAATCAATGGCGTGTTGAACCAGTTCGTCGGCTGGAAGAACTTTGTTGATGAGGCCCATTTCGTACGCCTCTTCGGCAGTGAAAACCCGTGACGACAACAAGATGTCCATGGCATTGGCCATCCCAGCGAGACGCGGTGTTACCCAAGAGAGTCCATATTCGGCAATTAAGCCACGGCGCGAAAACGCCATCGTGAACTTTGCGCCTGCAGCAGCAAACTTCACATCACACATCATCGCCTGCGCGAGTCCGAGCCCTGCACATGCACCGTTGATCGCAGCGATGACTGGTTTTGGAATGGTCGTCGTGTGCATCTGTGCAATTGAGCCCGCAGCTGCAGTGGCACCTTCTTTGGGGTTGCCACCAATCTGGGTAAGAGCATCCATGTCGGCGCCGGCACAGAAGGCACGCCCAGCACCAGTGACCACAATTGCCACCACGTCTGGATCATCTGCACACTGATCCAACATTCCGAAGTAGCGCTCGGACAACTCGTTGTTCCAAGCATTCATCCGATCAGGACGATTGAGTGTGATTAGCGCTACGCCATCAACCGGCTTCGAGAGAAGGACTATGTCGCTCACTGTTGTTCCCCTTTGAGATTGAATACACCACAAGAATAAGTATCGAGACCGAGAACACGACTATTGAAGTCCACTGGTTGAGTCGCAAACCACCTGCCTCGGTAGTGGGATCAACGCGCAATCCTTCGATGAAAAAACGCATGAAGGTGTACATCGCCGTATAAACAAAGAACAGCAGTCCCGGCCTGAGCTTCACTCGGCGGTCAATAAGCACTAAGACAACTGCGATTAATAGACACCCGATTGACTCATAAAGAAATGTCGGATGAAAAGTGGTGCCCGGGAGCTCTCCCGCCTTTACCGCCGTGTCCGAGGACACCTCAAGTGCCCACGGAAGATCCGTCGGCTTGCCAAACAGCTCTTGGTTCCACCAGTTCCCCCAACGACCAATTGACTGTGCAAGTGGAAGCGCCGGTGTCACGCAAGTGAGAGTCAGTGCAATCGGCAAACCTTTGCGCTTGAACACCCACAGACCAACGATCACACCAAGTGCGATACCACCCCAGATACCAAGACCACCCTCCCAGATCTTCACGATGTCACCTGGGCTGTCGCTGAAGCGAGACCAGTCAGTCACCACGTGATAGAGGCGCGCCCCGATAACTCCCGCCGGAACTGCCCAAAGCGCCATTTCCGAGATGTCGTCGCGCTTACCGATACCGCGCTGCTCGAGACGTCGCCCCGCGAGCCAAACCGCAGCAACCACACCGAGTGCGATCATTAACCCGTATGCATTGAGCTTGAGTGGGCCGATTTCCAGCGTTCCTGAAGACGGGCTGGGGATGGCTGAGAGGAGCGCTGTCATAGCATTGCGATTGTATGTCAGGTTCCCCCACCAGAGGATTCGACAAATCTGTGTTCATCACCGCTTTGCCGGTGATCGCGCTCCTGCCCGCTTGGTTTGTAAGTGTCACCGTAATTTGGCTGCCAGTAGCAGCATTTACGAACATCAATCTCTTCAACTTTGCACTGGTGGCGTTCTTGTCTTCGGGCCTAGTTTTTCTCCGTTCCGTGCAATCAGTGATTCTCACTCGCCTGATTGGTACTAGAGCCCCAACCCACGCAGAGATCGCACGGCTTGAAGCGCCTTGGAAAGCGGTGTTGCAAGCCAACCATCAACCGCGAAGCAAATTTCTAATCACGGTGCTCGACAGTGATGAAGTCAACGCATTCGCCTGCGGTGGGCACCTTGTGGTTGTCTCATCATTTGCTCTTCAGTACTTACCTGAAGCCGAACTTCGTGGGGTGCTAGCACATGAGTTGAGCCACCACCTTGGGTCACATACGGTGCTTCTCGCAGTTGGTCAGTGGCTGAGCGTGCCGATCATTCTGCTTGGACGCATCGGTATCTTTTTTCAGAATCTTGCTCAAGCAGCAACAAACACAATTGGTGGAGGATCTCCGGCACTTGAAGTGATTGGATTCGTGATCGTAAGTTTCGTGCGTGCCATCGCATTGATTTTCTTGTCCACACTCACGGTTTCACAAAAGATCGGCAACTTGGTAGGACGCAACACGGAATACGATGCCGATCGTCGTGTTGTACGGATGGGATTTGGACGCGATCTTGCAAATGCATTGCGGCTGATCGGTGGTGACTCACGTGAGAGTTCCAACTGGCGTGAGAACCTCGTGACATCTCATCCTCCAGCAAAGACCCGAATCACTCGTATTGAGGCGTTGATCAAACAGCGACCTTCTTGATCGACATCTAGACTCAACTCGTGCCTGCAGCAATCGAAGCCAATTCCCTCGTTCGCGCATTTGGTGAAAAGAACGCAGTTGATGGCATCAACCTCAAGGTTGAGTCGGGGGAAATTTACGGTTTTCTTGGGCCGAACGGTGCGGGGAAAAGCACAACTGTACGAATGCTGACCACCCTCCTCTACCCAACCAGCGGGAGTGCACGCGTAGCGGGCTTTGATGTCACCACCGATGCCGACAAAGTACGCCTGCGAATTGGTGTTGCACTCCAAGACGCGGCACTGGATCCAAAGCAAACCGGGCGTGAACTACTCGACTTACAGGCGCGGCTTTACGGTTTGAGTGCAACCGACCGTGACCGTCGCGTTCAGGAACTTCTGCAGTTGGTTGATATCGGTGATGCAATTGACCAACGCATTGGCACCTACTCGGGCGGCATGAAACGTCGGCTCGACCTTGCAGCAGCCCTTGTCCACCAACCACAAGTTCTGTTCCTTGACGAACCAACAACTGGCCTTGACCCTGTGAGCCGCACCAACGTGTGGGATGAAGTGCGTTACTTAAATCGTGAACTTGGAATGACCATCTTCTTGACCACTCAATATCTTGAGGAAGCTGATGCGCTCGCCGATCGGGTTGGAATCATTGCCAACGGCAAGATTGCCACCGAGGGCACGCCAACGGATCTCAAACGTGAGATTGGTGCCGATGTTGTTGTGGTTCGGGTCGAGAAGGCCGATGCCGAGAAAGCTGCGGATGGACTCCGAACTGTTGAAGGCGTGGAACGAATTGAGACTGACGGCGATGAACTCACGGTTGCAGTCCGAAATGGCAGTGCGTCAATCAGCCCAATCGCAATTCGCCTCGCCGAAGCAGGAGTACAAGTGAAGGAACTCACACTGCGCACACCTTCTTTGGATGACGTATTCCTTCATGCCACCGGAGCACGTATGCGAGACGACGAGGAGGGCATCAGATGACCACCGCAAATATCGAGCCGCGCCGCGCAGGATTTATCCATGATCTGTTCACCGTTGGGCGCCGTGCGATTCGCCTCACAAAGCGTGACCCCGAAGCATTCGGCCCCGCTTTGGTGGTGCCGATCTTTTTCTTGGTTGTCAATATCGGTGCTCTGCAGAAATTTGTGGAAGGCAATTTCCCTGGTGGCTTTGACTTCAAAGGATTCCAGTTACCCGTTTCGGTTGTGTTTGCCGTAACCGGTGTTTCGCGTGCAGGTGCTCTAGTTGTGGACATCCAAGGTGGTTATTTCGATCGCTTGTTGTTAACACCGGTATCGCGTTCAACATTGCTGTTGGGCCTAATGGTTGCCGACTTCATGCTCGTGTGTGCGCTCACAATCCCCGTGGTGATTATTGGTTTGATCATCGGCGTGAACTTCGCAACCGGATTTCTGGGGATGATCGTGTTTGTTTTGCTGGCCGGAATGTGGGGTCTCGCATTCACCGGCTTTCCTTATGCGATAGCACTCAAAACTGGCAACCCAACCGCAGTGAACAACGCCTTCTTGTTGTTCTTCCCATTTGCATTCCTAACCTCGGCTTACCTGCCCCAAGAATCACTCACTGGATGGCTTGCCACCGCGGCGGACTACAACCCGACCACATATCTGCTGGCTGGAATGAGGGCGCTGATCCTTGACGGTTGGGATGGGTCCGCTCTGCTCCAAGCCTTTGCTTCTGTGGCATTTATTGGTGCTGTCTCGTTCTCGCTCGCCTTTCTGGCACTGCGCGGAAGGGTGCGCCGCAAGTAGCGTCAAAGGGGCATGTCGTCACCCATCCCCTTTCTCTCAGCCGCCAAAGGTGAACGCGCTTTACACACGCCTGTGTGGTTTATGCGTCAAGCAGGCCGCAGTCTTCCGGAGTACCGATCGGTGCGCGGTGAAGGCAGCATTCTGAATGCGATCAAGCAGCCCGATGTTGCTGCTGAAATCACTTTGCAACCCGTTCGGCGCTATGGAGTCGATGCCGCGGTTCTGTATAGCGACATCGTTGTTCCAGCACATGCAGTCGGATTTGGAATTGATGTTGCCCCAGGCACTGGCCCAGTGGCGTCAGCGCCACTGCGCAGTGCATCGGATTTGTCACGACTACGCCAACTTGAGGCCAGTGACGTGGATTACGTGGCAGAGACTGTGCGCATCTTGTGCCGTGAGCTCTCGGTGCCACTACTTGCATTTG
>CAIYHK010000242.1 GCA_903925985.1 uncultured Actinomycetes bacterium | reverse complement strand
TGTTGATTGAGGATCACTCGGCAACAAAATGAAGCGTCGGCTCCAACTGTCGGAATGGCTTCGTACCAAGCGACACCATGTTCTGCTGTTGTTCATTTCCGCGGTTCCAGTTTTTTTAACTCACCCCGGCTGGATGTCTGCTGATACCAAGATCTATCTCTACACCGACCCAGGAAAACTTCTAAGTAGAGCGGTCTCACTTTGGGACACGCATGTTGGGCTTGGCACTGTCACCCACCAAAACCTCGGCTACCTCTTTCCCATGGGTCCGTACTACTGGCTAATGGATCGACTCAGAGTTCCCGACTGGATCGCTTTGCGGTTTTGGTGGACTGGTCTTTTGTTTGTTGCAGCACTTGGGGCCCGAGCTCTATCTCGGCGTATCGGGCTCGATCAAAGAGCAGCTTTCCTCGCTGGATGCCTCTACGCATTCGGTCCCTACTTTTTGCATTACCTCTCAAAACAGTCGGGTTTGCTTCCCGCATGGAGCGCTACACCTTGGCTCATCCTCGTCGCCATTAACGCCGTAGAGTCCCGCGGATGGCGCTGGCCCGCCCGATTTGGATTAATCGTCCTTTGCATTTCCAGCCTGAACGCTTCAACGCCAATCTTTGTACTCCTCGGACCAACAGCATGGCTGATAGCTGAACTACTCGCAGGCCGCACGTCATTACGGCGTGTCTTGATCACGGGCCTCAAATGTGGGGTAACGAGTTTCCTACTTTGCTACTGGTGGATTGCTGGGCTGTCCGTTCAAGGTGGATACGGGTTACCGATTTTGCGCTTCACCGAAACATACGAAGCCATTATGAAGACGGCACTACCCCAAGAAATTCTGCGCGGTCTTGGATATTGGTTCTTTTATGGCGACGATCGAATGGGGCGTTGGGTAGAGGCTGCGGGCGCCTTCATGACCAACCCGTTCGTATTGATATGCAGTTTTTCCGTTGTTGCACTTTCATTAGTTGGGGTCATGTGGATCAAGCATCCATATCGACTACATGTCATTTTGCTGATGATCGTTGGTCTTGGTGTCTCGGTTGGCGGCGCGCCACAAGACTCCCCTGGACCATATGGATGGCTCTTTCAAAGGTTCACCGAGACCGATGCCGGACTCGCAATGCGCTCAACCCCACGAGCAGCACCGCTGTTGCTCATGGGTATGGCAATTGGATTCGCAACGGCGTATGTCTGGTTCCGAGACCGATTCACGGGCAAACAGCGGCTGGCTACACATGTGGTCGCCGCAACATTGATTGCAGTCAATGGATTTCCATTATTGACAGGTGATCTCATAACCGGCATGTACCGGTACAAGGAGGTACCGGATTATTGGAATGCAATCACCGCCGAGCTTGATGCCGAGCAAGATCGGGTCTACGAGTTCCCTGGAACAGACTTCCCCAACTATTTATGGGGAGGAACCGTGGACCCTGTGAGCCCCGGCCTTACCGATGCCAGCTTCATTGCGCGTGAACTTGTGCCCCTTGGAAGTGAACCGACGGCAAATCTACTGAATGCATTGGAATCAAGGCTTCAAAACGGATCGTACGAGCCGAGCATGATTGACGGTTTTGCACGGCTCGTTGACGCGAACAAATTGTTGCTCCGAAATGATCTCAACTACCGCAAATATCGAACCCCGCGCGCTGACCAGGTGTGGTGGGAACTCTCCAACGCCGGATGGAATCCAATCTTTGTTGGACCAGATCTAAAACCAGAACAGATGAATTTGATAATTGACGGACAATCAATGACACAGCCACGGAGCCCAAAAGCGCCCACGGTTGCATTGTTCGACAGTGATTCCTCATTCACAATGGCATCTGCCTCTACCGCAGAGCCAGGGGCAACTGCAGTTGTTTTTGGAGATGGCTCGGGATTGATTGATATCGCTTCCCTAGACCTGATCGGTGAAGGCTCAACTTGGCTATACGACGTGTCAACGCCAGACCCCGCTAAAGACACCGCCACCAGATTCTTCCTTACAGATAGCAACAGACGACAAGCCCGACACTGGTATTCCGTGGGGTTCAACGTCGGACGCACGGAACGAGCCGATGAAGTTCCCAAGGAGGATCCAAGCGACAGCAGGCTCGAGCCGTTTGCCTCTGCTTCGAGTGATACCCAGTCTGTGTCACAACTTGTTGGCGACATTGAAGCCATTGATACCAGCTGGCACGGGAACAGAATTTCATTCACCAATGAAGATCGTCCTGAAAATGCTTTCGATGGCGACCCACGTACCGCATGGCGCTCCGCGGTGTTTCGCCCCTCTAAGGGTGAGTACCTGCAGATGCAGTTTCGCAATGCCATAACAACAGACCAGATCCGCCTCGTACAGCCGCAAGTTGGTGCTGCCAACCGAAAAATAACTCGCATCGAGATTCAATTCGATAACGCGAATTCACAGGTATTCGAACTGGATAAATCCTCTTATCAAGAATCAGGACAGGTGATTGAATTTCCGACTGCCACTTTCTCGCAGCTGCGAATCACTGTGCTGGAGGACAGTTTTGGTATACGACCCTCCTATGCCGGAGTCGAGGGGATCGGATTTGCTGAGATTGATATTCCTGGTATCACGAGCGCTGAGTACATACGCCTTCCACTAGCCGCCGCAGAAAATATTCAAGCTGATGCATCATGGACGGTGGTACTCAGCCGCGACCGAATCATGCAATCCATCAGTAACTTTTTTGATCCGGAAATCAACATCCAGCGCATCTTTGAAGTTCCAATATCTCTTGCACCAAATATGCGCATAACCGCCAGATTGAGTGGAATGGCCGAAGATCCAGCAATCGCTGATGCGCTCGGATATCCACTGCGGGTACGCGCTTCTCGGCACCTTTATGGTTCTTTCAAAAATGCCGGTCTCAACACCATGGATGGAGATCTCGACACTGCCTGGACTGCGGCTCGATCCCCCGAAACGAACGCATTCCTCACATTCAAGACAGAATCTGTTGCCACGCGTCGAATGCGCATATATGTCGTCAAGGACGCGAACCACTCGACACCTTCTCGCCTATTACTCAAGAGCGCAACTGGATCAACAGAAGAAATTGATGTCCAATTTGATGACGATTTTGTCGATATCGAGCTACCTGAAAATTTCGGAACACTGCGCTCCCTTACGGTGACAGATACAGATCCGGTATTCGTAGAGGATTACTTCAGTGGTGAACCAATCGAAATGCCAGTAGCCCTCGCTGAAGTAATTCTGAATGACACACCAAATCTTCCCTATAAACAGCAGACCCGATGCAGAGACGACCTCCTGACCATTGATGGACAATCAATTTCCCTTGAGGTCCCCGTGCTTGATGCCAACCACCTATACAACCGTCAGCCATTTGATCTTGTCCTATGCGGTCCGGTTCCTGACCTAGATGCAGGAGAACATGTTCTACGTACCTCAAAGGGCTGGGATACCGGTATTGATATTGATCGAATCGCCATCGGTGATCTTGCACCAGTCGAGGGAACTACACCACAGTTACTGGTTGACAGAAAGAATGACACGTCATACACGGTGACTGTGCCAGCCAATTCCGGGAACACCATTGTCAGCCTCAATCAATCAATCAACGATGGATGGCAAGCGAGTTCAACTGCTTCGAGCAACTATGGTCAATCTTTCATTGTGAACGGATACGCAAATGGTTGGCTAATTCCTGACTCCCCGACCGAGACCGTCCTCTCCATCACTTGGACGCCACAATCACGGGTCAACCGAGCATTACTGATTTCCTTTGGGGCATTTGTGTTGATGTTTTTCTTGGCGTTCAGGCGGCCACGACAGGTCGCACCACATCTAAAAAAGAAGCAGGGGCTCATCTCTATTGTTCTGGTTGGCTTTCTGCTCATCTTCTTCGGAAGCTGGGGCGCGGCACTTGGAGTCTCTGCCGCCATAATTGCGATGCGTCCACAACGGTTACGGCACTTTGGCGCAGTCGTACCTGGAATCGCCACTTCGGCAGTGGCCTGTGGCGTGCTTTACAAACAATTCCGCTATGAAATCCCTGCCAGCATGGACTGGCCTAACCATTTTCTCGCGCTCGTACCCGTTACTTGGTTTGCATTTGCATTTGCCTGCATGTTCGGAGTGCTGAACACCACCATCCACACCGATGAAACTGACTAGCGTTTAGAAGGTGACAGCGCTCGTAGTTATCCCCACACACCAAGAAGCACAGAACATCGCAGCTGTGCTGTCAGCGGTACGCGATCATGCAAAAGGAATACACGTTCTGGTGATTGACGACGCCAGCACCGACGGAACTGGGGATATAGCACGCGGTTTTAACGCTGCCGATTTCAACGTCACCGTAATTGAGCGCCCAACCAAAAACGGGCTCGGCGACGCATATCGGCACGGATTCCAATACGCATTGGATAACGGTTATGAAGTGGTGGCCGAGATGGACGCCGATCTGTCTCATGACCCCCGAGTTCTTCCAGAGCTCGTAGCTATTGCTTCGATGGGGATTGATCTGGCCATCGGCTCACGATACGTACCCGGCGGACGAATCGAAGGTTGGCCAAAGAACAGACTCCGCCTCTCGCGCTGGGGCAATAGATATGTCGCACTCATGCTCGGGCTTGCAATAAACGACGCCACAGCGGGCTTCAGAGCGTTTCGAACCGACACTGTCCGCAATAATGCCCTAACCACCACAAAATCTGATGGCTACACGTTTCAAATCGAAACCACATATCGCCTAGTACGTAACAACGCGCGAATCGTCGAGGTTCCAATTATCTTCCGCGAACGAGTAGCGGGAAGCTCAAAGATGAGCAAAGCAATTGTTCGAGAAGCTCTCCTAAACGTGACCCGCTGGGGATTGAAAGATATTTTCTCAGGTAAGCGCAAACCCGTCTACAGCACAGAGAATTCTTAGTTCATCCTTTGGCTGCGACCTTGCGCCAGATAGGCAGAGGTAGGTGGCGAAATACGCTGAAGACGACGCGCAAGAGTCCTGGCACCCAGATAATCCTTCTTCCGCTCTTCAAACCCTTTGCCGTGGCTACGGCTACTGCACCGGGGGTTGTGGCAAACGGAGCAGGCTTTAAATGTGCAGTCATCTTTGAAGCCACGAATCCTGGCCGGACGATCATTAGGGTCACTCCTGAGCCCACAAGGCGGTCACTGAGACCCTGTGCGAATGCGTCGGCGCCAGCTTTTGAAGAGCCGTAGACCGGATTTCCGCGTCGCACACGCTCACCCGCAACCGAAGAGATATACACGATTTTGCCGTGACTCTGACGCTGCATCTGACCAGCCAAAGCACCTAGCAGCGATACGGTTCCGGTGTAGTTAACTTGCGCCACTTGCACCGCGTCGGTCGCCAGCAAAGACTCACATGGCTCACCACCTAGAACCCCAAAAGCAGCAACCGCCACATCGATGTCACCAACCTCGGTGACTATTCCAGCAATGAGACCATCATGTGATTCGAATTCGAGCGCATCGAATTGATGCACCGAAACATTCACACCCGGATACGTGCCTTGTAACTCATCTTTAAATTGTGTGACTGAAGCTTGATTTCGCACAGCGAGAACAACATTGGCTACACCAACCTGCATGATCTCACGTATCACCGCTTGACCAATCTCACTAGAGGCGCCAAAAAGAGCAATCGTTTGGGGTATTCCTAGTCCATTTTCCATTGTTGTTTCCTATCAACCAGTAGTTAGTCGTAAACGCCTTGCAAGATCCGACTGCCACATACGACGTGGATCCATTCGCTGCTGTACCTCGCACCACTCTTGCAACCGCGGATAACCACGCACCACCGCATCGGGTCTGATGTGAGCATCCTTAGCGAGATAATGGCGTCCACCTGCACGCAAAACGAGTTCGTCCACCTCTGCAAAAACGGCAGCCATGCGACCCCCGTGAGCGGGTACATCCAAAGCCAGTGTCCAACCTTCCATCGGGAAACTAAGAGGGCCAGGGTTCGCTTTGCCAAAATATTTGAGTACGGCAAGAAATGACGCGCAATTCTCCGCCGATAATTTCTGGACTATGGCCTCAAGTGTGTCCTCAGCTCCAAAAGGAATCACGAACTGATACTGAACAAAGCCTGAACGCCCATAGAGCCGATTCCACTGCCTGACTCCATCAAGTGGGTGGAAGAACGCACCAATGGTTTCAATCGACTCATGGACCCGTGCTGGCGCCTTACGAAACCAGAGTTCATTGAAGGCAGACACCGTCCACTTATTCAACATTCCTGTTGGGAAAATTGGTGGCGCCGACAAAAGAGTTTTGGGATTGAACTCCAGCGCACTTGACTCATCAACACTCTTCAGGTCGCTGAGGGATGCATGATCTCCTCGCGTGAGCACTCCACGACCCATTCGCGTACCTTTGGCCACCAAATCAATCCACGCCACGGAATATCGATAGTTGCGGTCATCCTGCATTGCGGCCATCAGAGCTGACAGATTTTCGGCACGCGAAGTCTCCACACGCATACGAGAAGTTGTGATCGGAATCATCTTGAATGTGGCGTTGAGGATTACCCCTGTAAGCCCCATACCTCCAACTGTTGCCCAGAATTCAGAGGACGACTCATTCGGCGTGAGTACTCGTACATCTCCCTCAGAAGTCAAAAGTGTGATCTTTACAACATGGTCGCCAAACGAGCCATCTACGTGGTGGTTCTTCCCATGAATGTCGCTAGCAATTGCGCCGCCCACAGTGACCTGACGGGTTCCTGGCGTAACGGGCACAAACCATCCTTGTGGCACAAGTTCGGTCATCAGGCGCTCCAGCGATACTCGTGCATCCGCCGTAACCAGGCCTGTCATGTGATCCAAAACAATCGAACTGTCGCCATGGTCCGTCATGAGAAGAACTGTTCCACCGGCATTTTGCGCGGGTGCACCGTACGAGCGTCCGAGACCACGAGCTATGACTCCCCGCGCGTTGCTCTCGTCAATCGCCGCCCTGATGGTGTCAAGACCAGACGCATCCACTACGTGGCACATACTCGGCGCTGTGTTGCCCCATCCCGACAACCGAGATAACTCCCTATTGGCATTCATGGAGATACCAGCAACACAGAAACAGACACCAATATCAGCGTAGTTGTAGTGCCCCGCCTCTATGAGGGCACCTCTTTAGACTGAAGGCGTGGAATTACAGGCACTTGCTGATGATTTACTGTCTCGGGGGGTCAGTCGTATCCACACGTTTGCATGGCGTGATCTTGACGACCCTGAAGCCGGTGGATCTGAAGTGCACGCCGATCACGTCTTTCGTCGCTGGGCCGCAACTGGTCTTGAAATCACCCATCGCACATCGACCGCTGGACGCGAGCAGAAGTTTTCCAGAAACGGATACCAAGTCATTCAGCGTTCTGGCAGGTACAGCGTATTTCCATCAGCCATTGCACATGAGATCCGTAACGGCAAGGAATCTCGCGATGCAGTGGTTGAGATCTGGAACGGTGTGCCGTGGTTTTCCCAACTTTGGTCTCGTACACCGCGCAATGTTTGGCTTCATCACGTGCACGGACCTATGTGGAAACAATCGTTGCCCCCAGGATTCGCTCAGTTCGGCAACCTGATTGAGAGCCGCATCGCCCCGCATTTTTATAAACGCACACCGGTCATCACCCTCGCCAATTCGGGTCGGGACGAACTCATTCATCTTGGTTTTAAACCCAATCTGGTGCATGTCGTAAATCCAGGGGTCGACGATCTTTACTCCCCAAACGCAACTACTGGCATTACTTCTGAGCCTTCATTGGTAGCCGTTGGCCGACTAGCGCCC
>CAIYHK010000241.1 GCA_903925985.1 uncultured Actinomycetes bacterium | reverse complement strand
CGCTCGGTCAACTCTGCGCGTGAAGGCACGAAATAGACGATTTCTACGGACTCTTTTGCGTCGCAGGCGCTATTCATTGTGGCGAGATGCTCGGGTTCGGTGATCACGACATCAATAGCTTCCATATGCGGAGCAAGCACTGTTTCAAGTTTTGCCATCAGTGAATTAGTGGCTACGGCAGAGGCTCCGCCAGGGATGAGTTGTACGGATTTAAGTGCGGTCAGCACCGCCAGACCCTCGGCAATAGTGAGTGCCGGCGCGTTCTCAATGAATCTCGGCATGCTCGCAAAAACAGTGTCCTCATCGATTATCAACTCGATGTATTGGTCAGGCGTGTACGGAGGACGGCCACAGAGAGTTGCGAGTTCGAGGTCTTTCACCAAGTGCTGTACTGACATGCCGAAGTGCTCGGCCATCTCTGTCAGTGGAACAGCGCGGCGCTCCTGCACGAGCCAAGGGAGCATCACGAGAAGCCCTTTAACGCGATCTTCAGCGGAACGAGGACCACGAGCCTTATTTGGCTTGTTCATGTCAGAGGTGTCATCCATGATCCACCCCCTTCAGCCAATCAATTACCTCGCTACGAACTGCCGCAGGCTCCAAAACTTCAGCGCGGTCAACCATGCCGAGTAGCCACGAACGAAATGCCCAACGATTGGCGCATGGAACATTGAAAGTGACATCACCATTGGGGTCACGCTTCACGATGCTGGATGGTCCGAGTTCGCGTTCCACACCCGAAGCGAGCTCTTTATTCACGCGGACAACTGCGAAGTCATCGCGGGCTTCTGGGTCTTCATTGATCACTTTTGGGTCATGGGGCAATTGATCTCGCAAAACAAACCCATCAGGGCGCACGAAAGCCCCCGGCCCACCCACGGTGGTCGGCTTCTCTAGACGATCAAGCCGGAAGCGCCGTAGTTCACCTTTGGCCGGGTCATTGGCGATCACGTACCAGTGGCCACCGCGTGCGAGTACCCCATAGGGCTGAATGGTGCGCTTCTTGCCCGCGTAAGTGATTACTAATTCGGTGCGGGTGGCTGCAGCATCTGTAACCACAGGAAGAATGGCAAGCGGAGCGTGGAGGTCAATCACCATTGAGCCAGACACTGAACTATCAGCTGAGAATCCGTCACCGGTCAACTTAACGAGCGCACCGTCTTTGAGCGACCCTTCAATACTGAGAGCACCAAGCGCAAAGCGAAGCACCGATTCTTCATCTTCAGACAAATTCAGGTTCGGGAGTTCATTCTTCTTGGGATCAATGCGATACCCCATCTGCCCCGCCTGGTGGCCAGCGAGAGTGACCTTGTCAATCACAATTCCCATCGCACCAATTGACTTTTTATCGCGCTCAAATGCTTGCCGCGCAGCGCCGCGTGACTCTGGATAACGCGGCTGGAGTTCGTTGCAGATGTCCTCGAGGGTCAGCCAATCCTGGGTGGTCTTGAGCAGCAAAATCAGGTTGAAAAGCCGCTCAGTTGTGTCAACGGGTTTTGGCATGGCGTGTCAGTGTAGTTGTGATTTAAACCACTTCAACACGAGATTTTGGGAAATTGCACTGGACTTCTTTGCCCCAGTGACAGATGAATTGGAGTCCCTATTTGTGGCAATTGTGGGTTCTCGAAGCTCACCCACAACACTTTCTGCAATCGTCTTGCCGAGTTCGACTCCCCACTGATCAAAACTGTTGAGATTCCAGATTGCGCCCTGAACAAATACACGATGCTCATACAGCGCAATCAATTGACCAAGAACACGCGCCGACAATTGAGGTGCAAGAATCACATTCGTTGGCCTGTTTCCAGGGTATGCACGATGCGAATCAACTTGCCCACCTTCAGCAACTGTGGTGCCCATAGTTAAAGCCTCAATCTGGGCAACCATATTTGCAATCAGAACTTCATGCGCTTCTTTGCTTCCAAAACTGGTTGAGCGCGTCCGAGCAAAGCCGATGAAATCAACAGGCACAAATTCTGTACCTTGATGAAGGAACTGAAAGTACGCGTGCTGGCCATCAGTGCCCGCGCCACCCCAGACTG
>CAIYHK010000240.1 GCA_903925985.1 uncultured Actinomycetes bacterium | reverse complement strand
CCGCAACGGGATCAAAGGCAATCCACGATCAGGAACTCGCTGACCTCATGGATGAGATTCACGAAGGTCTCTGAGTTTTAGCGACTCCGCAGTTTTTTGCTGAGAACTTTTTCAAGGTCACTAATTGCCTGATCTGCACTTAAAACCTTGATGGTAGACATGCCCATTGCGGCTGCTGGTTTGAGATTTGAACCAATGTCATCTAGGAACACACATTCCGAAGGCTTAACTCCGAGTTGCTCGCATGCATAGTTGTAGAACTTCGGTTCCGGTTTACGGAAGCCAACGACACGACTCTCAACCACTAAATCAAATCGTGCCATGATTGCTGCAACTTCGCGTTCGTGATCCGATTCGATGGCGTGTTCAGAAGGGCGATTGAAGTTGTTTGTTAGACACGCGGTCTTGTAACCAAGTTCAATAACTCGGTCGAGTACCTGAACCATCTCTGGACGCACCGTGCCGTGAAGCACACCAAGTACATCGAGCCCGGTGAGTGAGTGACCAGCTGTGGCCATGAGTGCACCAAAGCGTGAACTGAAATCGGGTGCGGCGATTTCACTGCGCTCCATCTGACCCCACAGGTGATCGCCGTCATCGCTGGCAATCACGCCGCGAATGGTCCCCTTTGGTATTCCGCGATCTGCTTCGAGCGCATGAAACGCCTCAAATGGACTCGACAGAATTACGCCCCCAAAATCCCATAGAACTGTCGTGATCATCGGCAAATAATAAGCCCAAACCCACGAATAATCGCCCCTTAATGAACTTATCCACAGGGAGTCGATGGTTGACTAGAGGTCTATGGGAAGGCACGTCGTAGTCGATGGTTCGAACATCGCAACCGAGGGACGCAACGCCCCCAGCCTTGCTCAATTGAGCGAAGCCATCGACTCATTCATGGAGGAATATCCAGGGGTGAAAATCACCGTGGTTGTCGATGCAACCTTTGGTCATCGGATTCACAAAAAAGAAGTGAAGGAATTCGAAGCAGCGATTGACAACAACGAGTTGGTGGCGCCACCTGCGGGGGCAGTGGGTCGCGGTGATGCATTCGTTCTCTCAATTGCCAAAAAAGTTGGTGCTTCTGTGCTGTCTAACGATTCCTATCAAGAATTCCATGGGCAACATGAATGGCTCTTTGATGAGGGTCGATTGATAGGTGGAAAACCGGTACCAAATGTGGGCTGGGTTTTCGTCAACCGCGTGCCCGTGCGCGGCTCAGTGAGCCGTCGAGCACAACGCGATGGCAAGAACGGACCCGTTGCAGTTGAGCGCAAGCCGAGTAAGGCGGCGAGTCAGCCAATGCCAGTTCCAAAATCCCCACCGCCAAAAGCAGCTACCCCCAAGACAAATGCCAAACCAAAGGTGGAGGCTGAAAAGCCTGGAAAAGAAAAAAACGATCTCCTGCCATTTTTGTCGTTTGTCGAAAAGCACAAAGTGGGATCGCGGGTGAAAGGTGTTGTGGAGTCCTACTCATCACATGGTGCATTCGTGCGCATTGGTGAAGTAATTGGTTATTGGCCGATGCGTTTAATGGCCTCGCCACAACCGCGTCGTCCACGTGATGCCGCGTCCATTGGTGACAAAGTTGAACTCGTTGTCGCTGGGTTCACACCGTCACGTCGCGGGATTGACATCGGAGTGGCAGAACTCGTGAAGGTAAAGGCTGAGTTGAAGCCGGCTACGAAGCCCACGCCAGCGAAATCCGCCAAGAAGACAACGGCGAAAAAAGCTGCTGTTGCGAAGAAAGCAGTCGTCAAGGCTGTCAAAAAATCCGCACCCGCGAAGGTGCTCGCTAAGAAAGCGCCAGCCAAGAAGATTGCCAAGAAAGCGCCAGCCAAGAAGGTTGCGAAAAAGTGATCGTCGCCACTTGGAACGTGGCTTCTCTGAAAGCGCGACTTCCGCGTGTTACCCAGTGGCTTGAAGACGTCAAACCAGATGTTCTGTGTCTGCAAGAGACCAAGATGACCGATGCCAACTTTCCCGCAATGGCATTCGTCGAGCTTGGTTATGAAGCGGCGCACTTTGGGCAGGGGCAGTGGAATGGTGTGGCGATCATTTCGCGTGTCGGTCTTGAGTCAGTAGAAAACAACTTTGAGTCATCGGGCAAACCCGACCATGAAGCTCGGATCATTACGGCTGATTGTGGTGGGATTCGAATTAGTTCTGTTTACGTGCCCAACGGGCGCGAAGTGGGACACGATCACTACAAATACAAGCTCTGG
>CAIYHK010000239.1 GCA_903925985.1 uncultured Actinomycetes bacterium | reverse complement strand
TCCCGAAGGGAATCCGGTTGGAGCCACGATCGGATCTTTCACGTCAGTGTCTCTCAATCCGCCGATGGTTGGATTTTTGCCATCTGTTGACATGACAGTTTGGAAGGCGATGAAGTCCACTGGGAAGTTTTGCGTGAACGTCCTGACTGGAGACCAGGAAAAAGAGTGTTGGGCATTTGCGGGCAGCAAAGATGAACGTTTTGAAGGTATCAGCTGGAAAAAATCGCCTGCGGGCCTTCCTCAACTCGATGGAGTGGCTGCTTGGATCGACTGTCAGATTCACTCTGAAACCCTCGTGGGAGATCACTACTTCGTTGCGGGCACGGTGCTGCACATGGGAGCCAATGATGCGGCAAAGGATTCGATGATTTTTTACCGCAACGCAGTTGGCGTGCCGAACCTCGGTAAGTGAGATGCACAACATCGCCGTCGCATGCGCGGTGATCATCGGGGCCGTTTTGGCATTTGCTGGTGTTTCAAAATTGGTGGCGCTGGAGCAGTGGAGAATGGATGCACGAACGCTTGGTGTGCCACATGGTGTGGCGATTGTGGTTCCTGTTTATGAATCGGCCCTGGGGCTGGGTTTGATATTTGGCATTGCAACCGTGGTTCTTGCATTGATTGCAGCATCAACACTGGCCGCGATGACACTTCTGCTCGTAAAGAAAATTATCGATGGAAACCCACCGACTTGCGCTTGCTTTGGCAAATTTTCGCGTAAGACAATTAGTCCCGCGGACGTTGCACGCAACATGTGCTTGATCGTTCTTGCAATTGTTGCAGCAGTCGGTTTTTAGATACCCGAACCGGTAGTCAAACAAAATGCGACAATTTCCGCTTCGTCGCGCCAGCGGTCGTAACGCCCCGAGGCACCACCGTGCCCGGCTCCCATTTCACACTTGAAGAGAATTGGTTGGTTACCTGTGTTGCATGAGCGAATTTTCGCGATCCACTTCGCCGGCTCGTGGTAACTCACCCGTGGATCGTTGATTCCAGCGGTAGCGAAAATTGCTGGAAAGTTTCGCGCAGTGATGTTGTCATATGGGGAATAAGAAAGCATGTAGCTCGCCCAAGGCTCAACCCGCGGGTCGCCCCATTCCTCCCATTCGGTGACCGTGAGAGGCATCGAGGGATCGCTCATTGTGTTGACAACATCAACGAATGGGACCTCTGCGATTGCGCCAGCCCAAAGTTCTGGGTCCCGGTTGATGCACGCACCGACCATTAATCCGCCCGCACTACCTCCACGCACGATCAGTTTGTCAGCAGCAGCAATTCGTTTGGTGACGAGATGCATCGCTGCATAATTGACATCAGCAAATGTGTTTGCCTTTGCCATGAGGCGGCCTTCGAAGTACCAGTTGCGTCCCATCTCGCCGCCGCCACGCGGATGTACCAGGGCCCAGATAAATCCACGATCAAGCAGCGAGAGTCTTGCTACTGAAAACCACGGTGGGATTGAGATTTCGTAAGCACCGTAGGCATAGACCACGCATGGCGCTGTTCCGTCGAGGGGGGTGTCGACATGGTGGACGATGTCAACTGGGACGAGTGTGCCGTCAACTGATCGCGCCCATTCCCTTGTGCTCACGTAATTTGCCAGGTCGGTATTGGGTACTGGGGTCAACTTCAAAGTTGTGGTCGTTTTGTCGACGAGTGATTGTTCATAAACACCAGGTGGTTCACATAGCGATTGTCTTGTAAATCGAACTGAGTCTGAATCCCAGTTTGGATTTGATTCCAGCTCGAGTTCACATGGCACCGATGGCTGATCCAAATCTTCGATTACTCCATCGCGCGTTACGACACTGATGGTCTGTTGCCCCTTTGTCCACGAAGTCATCACTAAGTGATCACGAAATGCTTCAACGCCAGTTATTCGACGTCCGGAAAGATGAGGAACAAGATCGGTCCACTCAGATGGTGTATCAAGATTCGCACTGCAGAGTTTGAAGTCAACGGCGTCGATATTTGTGAGAACTACCAGCTGGTCGCCCCAGTCATCAATTGAGTATTCAATGTCATCGCGTCGCGGGCTGACTAATTGGATCGCAGTTTGGGGATTGGTCGCATCAATGATGTGGACCTCGGCAGAGGTTTTACTCGCTGAATCGATAACAACGAATCGCTCGGAGCGAGTGAGCCCGATGCCAACAAAGAAACGCTCATCGGGTTCTTCAAAAACAATCGTGTCCACGGCTTGTGGGGTGCCTATTTTGTGTCGCCACACTCGCCATGGCCGCATTGCATCATCTGGGGTGACATAGAAGAAGTGGGTTCCGTCGGTGGACCATGCAGTGCCACCCCAAGTAGTGCCGGCAAGTTCATCGGCTAAGTCAATTCCCGTGCGCAAATCTCTGAACTTGATAGTTGCCTTCTCGCTACCGTCTATGTCAGCAGACCATGCGAGCAGGTTTTGGTCGCAGCTCAGATCAAAACATTGAAGAGAGAAAAAGTCATGATCAACCGCTTCGGTGTTTTCGTCGAGTATCACTTGCTGGTCGGCGGATTCCTTCGTGCGCCCACGGCAGTGAGTTTGGTAATCCAAACCTTCGGTCGTTCGGGATACGTACCACCAATCCCCATTGCGCACGGGAACCGACATATCGGTTTCTTGGATACGGGACTTGATCTCGGCGAAAAGAGTGTCAATGATCGTGCGATGGGAACTCAACCACTCATTCGTGTGTGAATTCTCGGTCTCGAGATATTTAATGACCTCTGGGTCTTCGCGATTGTTGAGCCAAGCCCAATCATCGATCACATTTCCTGTTGGACGAGTCCACTCATGTTTGCGGCGTGGGGCAATTGGTGCAGGCACAAGTAGTCAGGGTAGGTCAGTTGGCAATAGCGTGGAGACATGCGCGTGTGGATTGATCAGGATCTCTGCACGGGCGATGGCCTTTGCGTAGACCACTGCCACAGCGTCTTTACTCTCTTAGAGGATGGAATTGCCTACGTGTGTGAAAACGGCGGACCGCTTAATGACCCAGGTGGGGCTCGTTCACCCGCAGAAGTTGATCCGCGCTATGAAGAAGCCGTTGTTCGGGCAGCGCTGGTGTGCCCGGGTGAATGCATCTTCATCGAAACTGTGTGACGGGCCCCTTCTAGAGTTTCGCCATGGTTCGTTCCCCACACCACCCGGCCTTATTTGTTCTCGGCTTTGCGATCTCACTCGCAGCTTGCTCAAGTCCCACTGGGACAACCTCGGGGGTCGTGGAAGTCGGTGTTGCGAAGTCCACTGATGACCGTCCCATTGAATCACCGCTTGATGAAGGTGGCTCTGGCAGCAGCGGGGTAGCTGTAACGGCTGGAGGCAAGGTTGACGCATTGGCGGTTGCTAATCGGCTCGTGGTTGCTAATGAATATCCAAGTGGCTACGAACGCGATTACTTCCGCCATTGGGTCACTGTTGACGCAGCCGGGTGTAATGCGCGCGAGCACGTTTTGAAACAGGAATCGATCACACTTCCACAAGTTGACTCACCCTGCTACGTGGTTGCAGGCGACTGGTATTCGGCCTACGACGGAATCACCCTGAGTGATCGTGCCGAGGTAGATATTGATCACATGGTTCCGTTGAAAGAAGCTTGGGATTCTGGAGCCTGGCGTTGGGATGCCGCGACACGTGAGCGTTATGCAAATGATGTTGCCGATCGCCGTTCATTGATTGCGGTCACAGGCAGCTCCAACGGATCAAAGAGCGACAACGATCCATCACAATGGATGCCTTCAGTGAGCAGTTATCGCTGCAAGTATCTCGGCGATTGGGTAGCAGTGAAAGCTCGGTGGAGTTTGACCATGGACGCCAGCGAAGCTGGATATGTAAAGAAACAGCTACGCACCAATTGTGCGGGTCTCAAAATCGCAAAGATCAAAAAAGCATCGACCAGCTTTGGACCACTTCCATCGCCAACAACCACCTCATCCTCGGGGAATAGCGGCGATTATGTGGCTACCGAAGTGCAAGCTGGCTGGTTTTGCAAGACTGAGCACCGCGGGCAATACGGGCTTGCCTCTAATGGTCGGCGCGTGCAGTGCGCTGATAGTGGCTCAGGATGGCGCTGGAAGTACGCCTAATCGCTGTTTGGGAGCCAGTGGGTCCCAAAAGGTAGGGTGTAATCCCTATGTCGAAGAAGACTAAGAAGCGCAAGGCGCGCATGCGTCGCTCAAAGGCCAATCACGGCAAGCGTCCCAACATGGGTCGCGGCTGAGATTTCGCCTTTTCCTATCTCTCTATGAGCGAACCCGTGGCCCAGGTGAGTGGGCTGACTATTCAAGCCGAGCGTGAGCAATGGCAGGTTTGTGGATTGCTGCCCCCGGAAACGGATGATGAGCCCCTCATATGTGGCGTCCAGTTCCGATTTGTTGGAGTCGCCGGTGGCGACGCGAGTGAATCAGGGGCTGGGCTCATTGGCTGGTCGTTGGAAGGACTTCGCAGAACTGGCGATGTAGATGGCATCCCGACTTTGTCTGCGGCGAAGTTAAGCAAAGAATTGTCTGAGTCGCCGTTAGGTCTTGTTGGTATTGATCACATTGTTATTAACACTGATGACTTGCAACGCACCTCGAATGCACTTTTGGAGTCAACCGGAAGCGAACTGCGCCGAGTGCGCGAAGTTAGCGAAGAGATGCGTCAGGGATTCCACAAGTTGGGCGGTGTTGTGATTGAAATAGTCGAGCGTCGTGGTACTCCTTTAGGTGCATCGTTGTGGGGGGTTGTCTTTAATGTTGCCGATCTTGACCGCGCATGTGAGTGGCTTGGCCCAGATGTTGTTTCACCTCCAAAAGACGCGGTCCAAGAAGGTCGGCGAATCGCAACGATTCGCGCAATCGCTGGACTTCGTGTACCAATTGCTTTGATGTCGGTATAGACATGGGTGAAGTTGTCACTGACTCAACTTCAATTGTCACTGCGCACTTCGACCTGCTTGATTGAGTGGGAATTCCCATCAATTGACTGGTATCGTTTTATGCCAGAAGGGGAGTATCCCCGCAGGGAAACTTGCGAATCGGAGTCGTCAATACGGTCGATAGACCCGGCCCGATGTAAAGGGAGAGACCTTCGGATAAATAGCAATCCGAAGGGAAACAAGTGTCAACTTCTATTTCAGATCCAGCCATGAAACCTGTTCATTCACAGAGTGTTGACGAAGCGTTGTTGCAACTCGGGGTGGATCTAGGCCGTGGGCTTGATTCAAGCGAAGCCTCAGCACGACTCGAATCACATGGCGAAAACCGCCTTGCCGATGTGGACCGGCGCCCAGCTTGGAAGCGTTTTGCGGACCAGTTCAAGGATTTCCTGATTGCAATCCTCTTTGTTGCAGCCGTCGTAAGCCTCTTTGTATCGGGTGATGTAAAGACCCCAATAGTTGTCCTTGTTGTAGTGATGCTGAATGCCGTTATTGGTTTCGTGCAGGAAAATCGTGCCGAATCCTCGCTAGAAGCACTGAAAAAGATGCTCACCGCCAACACCC
>CAIYHK010000238.1 GCA_903925985.1 uncultured Actinomycetes bacterium | reverse complement strand
TCAGCTCAAGAGGCGCACCACCGATTGCAAGGTTCCCTTGACCAGCTTTTGTGACGAGGATTTCAATACCAATTTCGTCGTCGGCATAACGCTTGCCAGTCTGGGTGCCACCTGACGCATCTGCGGCAAGGTCGTTCTTGGTGTCCTTGTCTGCGCCAGGTACTACCGGATGGCCACCGCAACGGAGGTCCACATCGCTGCCTGGGGCACGGACCACGATCATCTCGGTGGTACATGCCGTGCTACGGAGCTTTTCGCCAACTTTCAACTGCATTTTGAATCCCCTCATGATCAAAAAGTGCTCCTACTTATTACCACGCAGAGCCCGAATTTGCCGAACGCAGTCGACCTGCCGTCGGGCGGTTTGCCTCACCGCCCGAGACCTATAGTTGGCGCAAGAAGTTGCTAGGAGGACAGCATGCGAATCACGGTCGATCCAGAAGTTTGTTCGGGCCACGGGCGTTGCAACGCCATGGCCCCCGAGGTCTACCAGCTTGATGACATGGCTCACTGCACAGTGCGTGACATGGAAGTGCCCGCTGGACTCGAAGACAAGGCCCGACTCGGTGCCGCCTCCTGTCCGGAGCGCGCAATTACCGTTCACGAGTAAACAGCAAAGCTTTGGCGTTCGTAGCGGACTTCGCGCGTCAGTTTCCCGACCGTGTCGCGGTCGTGATGAATGGCGATGGCGCCAAGATCACCTATTCCGAACTTGATGCGCGGTCAGTTCGTATCGCAAACTCGTTGGCCCAGGCTGGTCTTGGTTTTGGTTCCGCTGTTGGTGTGCTGCTTGAGAACGCAATTCATACCTATGAAGTTATGTGGGCTTGCCAAAGAAGTGGGATTCGCTACACGCCGCTGAACACCCGACTAACCGTTGAGGAAATCGCCTACATATTGAATGACTGTGGTGCCGAGATTTTCATCACCTCGCCCAAGTTTGCTGCAGTTGCATCAGAAGTAGCAGGCCTCACACCCAATGTGCGGCGACGGTTTTGTGTTTCAGGATCCATTGACGGGCACGAAGATCTGGATGCGATCGCTTCAACAATGTCTGACGCTCCTGAATATGAAGAACTCGAGGGTCATCCGATGATGTACTCATCCGGTACCACGGGCAAACCCAAAGGTGTGAAACGTGGACACACCAGGGCGCCAGCGGGCAGCGCAGCGCCGATTGCCGTGTTCATGACCACACCAATGGCATACGACGAACAAACGGTGTACTTAAATCCGGCGCCGCTCTACCACGCTGCTCCGATGGGGTGGTCAATGGCGGTTCATCGTTATGGCGGGACCGTTGTGTGTATGGACCATTTCAACGAGATTGATGCACTTCAACTCATTGAAAAGCATGGCGTAACTCACGCGCAGTTTGTTCCCACGATGTTCGTTCGCATGCTCAAGCTTCCAGCGAGTGAGCGGACACGATTTGACCTGAGTTCCCTGCGAGCAGTTGTTCATGCCGCAGCACCATGCCCAGTCGAAGTGAAGCAGCAGATGATCGAATGGTGGGGCAACATCATTTATGAGTACTGCGCAGCTACCGAAGGCCACGGGATCACATGGATTGGTCCTGAAGAATGGCTTTCGCATCCTGGTTCTGTCGGCAAACCCTTGTTGGGCGAAATTCACATCTGTGCGGACGACCTGAGCGAACTTCCGCGCGGTGAAGTTGGCGTTATTTGGTTTGGTGGCGTTCCAGTGCAACTTGAATACCACAATGACCCTGCAAAAACTGCTGAATCAACTCATCCACAAGGTTGGCTGACCGTTTGGGACATGGGTTGGGTTGATGAAGATGGTTATCTCTACCTGACTGATCGCAAGTCGCACATGATTATCTCTGGTGGCGTAAACATCTACCCCCAAGAATCCGAAGATCTTCTGATCGCCCATCCGATGGTGGCTGATGCTGCAGTGATCGGTGTGCC
>CAIYHK010000237.1 GCA_903925985.1 uncultured Actinomycetes bacterium | reverse complement strand
GCTCCCTTATATGGAAGTCGGAGAGCGCGATGCCCAGATTGGTCACGAAGCAACCGTGTCCAAGATCGCCGATGAGCAGTTGTTCTACCTCCAAAGCCGCGGGCTCTCCCAAGAGCAAGCAATGAGCATGGTGGTTAACGGATTCATCGAGCCCGTTACCCGTACTTTGCCGATGGAATATGCAGTGGAGTGGAGCCGCCTGATCGAGCTCCAGATGGAAGGTTCGGTTGGCTGATGCCAATGCGAGTCGAGTGCAAGAACTTCGAGAGCCGCACTTATGCCAATGGTGAAACCGTTCGCAAGTGCAATCTTGACCTCGCACCGGAGGCACCCTGGCGTTGCCCCGAACCCTGTTCAGGGTTTGAGCGCCGCTTGGTTGACGCTAACTGGACCTACGGTTCGCTTGTCACGCCAAAGACTCCAGAAGAACCACCAGGTCTTGACGATGGAAGTGCCGCCGCGATCCTGGATGAAGCCGAAGACATCATCAATTCAATTGGTGCCTCAGTGCTCGAAGAATGGAAACAGCCCGAAGCCAAGAAGCGCCGTTGGCCATTCGGCAAAAGAAAGCAGGGGCCATGACCACGCTCGCATTGCCCACAACTGAAGAAGAGATTTGGCGCTACAGCCGTATTGACGAACTTGATCTCGGTGCTTATTCACCTCAGCGCTGCGCAACTCAGGTGGTTGGTGATCCAGCGATTCTGGTGAAGTCATCTGGATCGAATGTTCTCAAACACGATGATGTATTCACGCAGACGAATCGTGACAATTCAGAGGCGATCGTTATTCGAGTGCCAAAGTCCCATGCTGGCGGTGCAGTTGAGATCATTCATCACTTTGATACCAGCGGCGCTCTTTATTGCCCGCGCGTAATTATTGAAGCCGCGGAGAATTCCGAGGTGTCCGTAGTCGAGAGATTTGTTTCTGCAGATGGTGTCAAGGCGCTGGTCATTCCAGTGCTCGAAGTGCATGCTGCACAAGCGGCGAGAGTTTCATACCTTGCGGTCAATGAACTCGGTGCCACCACCTGGATGATCGCGCATCAAGAAGCTGAAGGAGAGAGAGATTCGAATCTGAATCTCTCAGTTGTTGCCTTAGGCGGCGACTACGCCCGAGTGCGCACCGAGTGTCGTCTCATCGGTCAAGGTGCTTCAGCCCAGCAAGTTGCTCTTTACTTTGCGGACGGAACGCAAATGCATGACTTCCGCACAACCCAAGAGCATGTAGCGCCCCGCACCCACAGCGACCTTTTGTTCAAGGGAGCAGTTGCTGGCAAATCAAAGAGTGTTTACACCGGCTTGATCAAGATCCATCCACATGCACGTGGTTCTGAGGCCTATCAGACCAACCGCAACCTCACACTTTCTGAGGGCGCGTGGGCCGAGAGTGTTCCGAATCTCGACATTGAGACCAACGAAGTTAAGTGCAGCCATGCGAGCACAGTGGGCCCAATTGATGATGATCAACGCTTCTATCTTGAGAGCCGTGGTATCGAGCCAGCGACCGCAGAACGATTAGTGGTTCTTGGTTTTTTCAACGAAGTACTCGAACGACTGCCGAATAAAGTTCTTGCAACTGAGCTGTATGACCGTGTGGTGGCAAAGCTGGCCGCAAGCGAAACGGTAGGCAGCGAATGAGCAGAGTTGTTGTCGGTCGTTTCGAGGACTGGAAGCATGGCGAAGCACGCAAAGCTCTCGTCGGCAACATCGCAGTGGCGATTGTGCGCATTGATGATGCGGTGTATGCAATAGGCGATGTTTGCTCACACGCGAACGTCTCGCTTTCTGATGGCACAGTTTGGGACGATGCGTGTGCGCTTGAGTGTCCGCGTCATGGAAGTGCCTTTGATCTCCGGACCGGTGTACCTAATTCGCTTCCTGCCACTCAGCCGGTTCGGGTATTTGTGGCCAAGGTTGTGGATGGTGAAGTTGTTGTGGAGGTCGAATCGTGAGTGTGCTGGAAATTCGTAATCTGCGTGCGTCAGTTGCCGGCAAGGAAATACTCACGGGCATGAACCTCACGGTGCGCTCTGGTGAAGTCCATGCGATCATGGGCCCAAATGGTGCGGGTAAGTCGACCTTTTCTGCCGTGCTAATGGGTAAACGCGGGTATGAAGTCACATCTGGCTCGGTTGAATTGGACGGTGTAGATCTTCTTGCGATGCCGACCTGGCAACGCGCGGTGGCTGGACTCCATCTCGTGATGCAGTACCCAACCGAAGTGCCTGGCGTGCATGTCGATGAACTCATCGAACAGGCCTGGCGTACTCGTGGTCGCTCGACCACTGAACTTGCTGATGCTGTGGTGGCCGAAGCAGAACGTATCAATTTTGATGCTCGATTGGTTCAACGCGCTGTCAACGTGGATCTCTCAGGTGGTGAGAAGAAGCGCAATGAGACCATGCAGCTCGCACTACTGAAGCCGAAGTTCGCGATTCTTGATGAACTTGACTCGGGCCTTGATGTTGACGCACTTCGCGACTGCGCACGACGCGTTGAAGATGCAACGAATGAAGACTCCCTTGGGGCCATTGTGGTTACTCACTACGCGCGTCTACTCGAAGATCTGAAACCAGACTTTGTGCACATCTTGGTAAAGGGTCGCATTGTTGAAAGCGGTGGCCCGGAGCTCGCAGATCGTCTTGAAGCCGATGGTTACGCCGCGTTCAGCGGGTAATTCTCAATCAATCACGCTGACGCGTGCGCCTTCCAGAATGTTTCTAAACAGCCATGCCGCTGCATAGTCATTGAGGCGAATGCATCCGTGTGATGAAGGCGCGATACCGAGATAGCTGGACGGGTCGCTGAGATATTGCTTGGACGTACCACAGCGATAAGGAATGGAATGGAATCCAATATTGCCACCACCAAAGCCGATGGTGAAGCGCACCATGTGGTCCATGCACTCAGTAGAACTGAACCGTGCGCGTTCACTTCGCCCGCGGTCGCCTGACCAGACATTGAATGTGCCCGTTGGTGTGCTGCCGGGCCTGCCTTTTGCACCCGTGCCAGATGACATCTGAATCGTGGCAAGCAGTCGAGGGAAAATCGCGCGGTCATCGAACACATAGACCAATTGTTCAGAAAGGTCCACTCGAACCGCACCAACAACTGAATCGGATATTGGGGGCAAGATGGTTGGAAAAGGATCAACAGTGTAGGAAGCAACATTCGGGGTGGTTCGTTCCCCTGAGGCGTCAATTGCGACCATTGAGTAAACGTGAGTACCTACACCAAGTGCGCGATTTGTGTCTGTATATTGCGGCTTGCGCCCCTCGTAAATCTTCTTGCCGTTGTAATTGAGTCGGTATTTGACCGCAGTGTCAACGGGGTCAGCGGAGATGAAAAGACTTTTGCGATCGAGAGTGCGAACGATGTCCATGTTGCGCACAGCACGTAAGGTCCGATAAGTAGGTAGCGACGTAGGCGATGCTGCTTGAGCGGCGTGAGCAAAAGGTGTCGCCATCAGCAATGATGCCATTGCCATGTGACTCAAACGGGGGAGTTTCATCGTGTTGCTATTCTGCCACCCGTTTGATCCACGCATCGGGGTCTCTTCCCAACGATTTACAGCGCAGTTGCACAGGAAGCGGAGCAGCTACAGGTGCTCCTTCCCGAGCACCAGCAAGAACTTCGCCACCTTCGGC
>CAIYHK010000236.1 GCA_903925985.1 uncultured Actinomycetes bacterium | reverse complement strand
GCCACCGGAGATCGCACCAACTGCCAGAGCATCATGTAAGGCGGGCAGTTCTGCGCATAGTCCAGCGCGAGTTTCAATGCGTCCGGCCTCGCGCGCACTTCGCCCACCACTAGATACAAACTCGTCAGCAATTTCCGCATGACCAGCCCCAAGTGATCTGAGTCGCTCCGCAGCCTCAAGTTCCATTGCCTCAATCGCAGCCCGAGCACCCGCTAGGTCAGAAATGCGGGCTCGAAGTTCTGCTGCTTGGAGCTCGTGGGTAGGTGACGAACACACAAGGTCCAAAACGGAGCGCACTCGCGCAACAGCATCAGAGATCTTCATCACCAGCCTCCCCACACAAACTCGAGATTCAAGAGGAAGCAATTCGCAATCTACCGACTGGGTGCAACAATGTATCCCTGACCACTTCACTTACCAACCCATGACCGAAAGGCAATAATGATCGTCCACCTCGTTGACGGAACCTACGAGCTCTACCGCCAGCACTTTGGGTCGGCGGCACGCCACAGTTCTGCCAGTGAGACGGCCGCTTCAGTAGGGGTTTTAAGTTCCACAATCGCACTGCTTGAATCTGGCGCCACTCATATTGCGGTGGCAACCGATCATGTAATCGAAAGCTTCCGCAACGATCTCTGGGACGGCTACAAGACCAGCGACGGCATGGAAGACGAAATCCTTTCGCAGATAACAGTTATTGAAAAAGTGTTGGAGAAACTTGGCGTCACCGTGTGGCCGATGGTGAAGTATGAAGCCGATGATGCCTTAGCCAGTGGCGCTCGTGTTGCAGGGGAAAATCGTTCTGTGCGTCAAGTGCTGATGCTCACACCCGATAAAGACCTTGGTCAATGTGTGCAAGGTAAGCGCATCGTGCAACTGGATCGTCGCAACGACACAATCATTGATGAAGACGCTGTGCGCGCAAAGTTCGGTGTTGGTCCCGAGTCAATTGCTGACTGGCTAGGGCTTGTCGGTGATACTGCAGATGGCTTTCCTGGCTTGAGCGGCTGGGGAGCGAAGAGTGCATCAACTGTGCTTGCCAAGTTCAAACACGTTGAAGAAATCCCCGATGATCATTCAGCTTGGAATGTCACCGTGCGGGGTGCTGAGAAACTCGCAAACACCTTGAGAGAGCAGCGTGACCTCGCCAATCTGTTTAAGAAGATTGCAACAACAGTCGACACCGTCAAGGTTGGTGAAGTTGATGACTGGGAGTGGCAAGGCCCACTCAAAGGTTTTGAAAAAGCATTTGACGAGATCGGCGCGAGTCGTCTGATTGATCGAGTTGATCAGATCGCTTCACGCCGTTTGAGGTGATGGCCAGGATTACTGCGGCACACGAGTGTTTCCGCTGAAGGCTGCTGTCTTCCGACCCTGACCTGGTTCACGGGCACCCGTTGCACAGGTCCCAACCACCACCTCAAACGACGCGGCGTTCGGCATTTGCCGAAGAGACTCAAAGTTACTGCCTGGGCTAAAGTTTTCCCACTTCGCATCCGCTTGCGGTTGCTGGAGGAGTGCGAGAGCGGCCGAATCGGCACGCTTGGAAAGCGTGTGAAGTGAAAGCTTCCGTGGGTTCGAATCCCACCTCCTCCGCCATGGGATCTAATCCCGCTCCAAGAGAGCCCGCCGAATTGGTGGACGCTATGCGTGCCGCCCTGGAACAAGCACGTGATGCGCTGAATCACGACGACGTTCCAATTGGTGCAGTTGTACTTCATGAGGGCAAAGTAATCGCCGCTCGACACAATGAGCGCGAGAACTATCAAGACCCAACCGCACATGCAGAAGTACTTGCGTTGCGCGATGCGGCTGAGCATCTAGGCCGGTGGCGACTAGACGATTGCACTCTTGTGGTCACACTTGAACCATGTGTTATGTGTGCTGGAGCATTGGTGAATTCACGAATTAGCCATCTCGTATTCGGTGCCGCCGATCCAAAAGGTGGTGCGACCGGCTCTCTTTACAATGTGAGTGCTGATCCACGTTTGAATCACAACTTCACTGTTACTCATGGTGTTCTTGCAACAGAATGTGCGCAGTTACTAACTGATTTCTTCGCCAAACACCGCTAACCACTTAGCCTTTTCGGTTCTGCGCTTGTGTTCGCTAGCCTTGTCAACGGAAGGCTGCCAGAGCGGACGAATGGGACGGTCTCGAAAACCGTTGAGGCACTTGCTGTCTCCGTGGGTTCAAATCCCACGCCTTCCGCCACTGGTAACGATTTACTAACTGACACGTTTGTAATTCCATACGCGTAGTTTGCAATTCTCAAAATTAGGGGTTGTCAAACATCGCAAATTTTGTTTTACTGCGATTGTTAGCAATAAAACCCTGTCGGCGGAATTGATTGGGGATGGAAGGACACAACCGTGGCGGAACGGTTCTCTGTAGCTTCCTCAGTTGGTCAGCCGGGTCGTGTCGATCGTGATGGCAATGACCTGGCT
>CAIYHK010000235.1 GCA_903925985.1 uncultured Actinomycetes bacterium | reverse complement strand
TCCCAATGGGGAGATGAGGGCAAGGCCAAAGTGATTGATCACTTGGCAGCGGCGCACACGCATGTGGTCCGGTTCCAAGGTGGTCACAATGCGGGCCACACGGTTGTGGTCGGTGACCAGAAGTACGCATTGCAGTTGATCCCAAGCGGAGTCCTGTACGAGCACGTCACGCCGGTCATTGCCAACGGCGTTGTTGTCGATCTTCCAACACTGTTCGATGAGATTGACCGATTAGAAGCGCGTGGCGTTTCGTGCTCGCGTTTAAAGATCTCAAGCCAAGCACAACTCATTTTTCCTTGGCATCAGGCTGCGGATGCGATTGCTGAAGCTGGCCGCGGCGAGAACAAGATCGGCACAACCTTGAAAGGAATTGGTCCTGCATATGCCGACAAAGCGCGCCGTGTGGGTATACGTGCTGGCGAGACACTCGATAAGGCGAAATTCCTTGCCAAGGTGAAAGCACGCGCAGCCGAAGAACAAGTTGTGCTTTCGGCGCTAGGTGGAGACGTCCTCGACGTGGATGCCATCGTCAATCAATTCGACGCATATGCGGATCGTTTGCGTCCGTACATCGTGGACACGGTTGGTTTGTTGCACGATGCACTTGAGTCTGATTGTGAAGTGTTGCTCGAAGGTGCACAAGCAACCTTCTTGGACATCGACCATGGAACATATCCGTTTGTTACATCATCAAACCCCACCGCTGGTGGCGCGAGCACGGGCACGGGTATCGGACCCCGCCTAATCAATCGTGTTGTTGGAATCGCAAAGGCGTATTGCACACGAGTTGGATCAGGGCCCTTCCCGACAGAAGCACTTGATCATTACGGCGATGCAATGGTGGAAATTGGTCACGAAGTTGGAACTGTTACGGGCCGTCGTCGTCGCCCCGGTTGGCTTGATCTAGTCATGTTGCGACATGCGGTCAGGTTGAACTCTCTGACTGAATGGGCAATCACAAAATTGGACGTGCTTGACACATTTGATGTGATCAAGGTGTGCGTTGCATACAAGGTGAACGGCAAGGAGATCAACGGCTATCCAGACACCATTGATGCATTGGGCGAAGTCGAGCCTGTTTATATAGAAATTCCAGGGTGGAAACGCAGTCTTGCGGGCGTGACCCGAGAGAGCGACCTTCCACCTTCGGCGATTGCCCTAATCAAGTTGATTGAAGAGCACACAAAGGTTCCAGTCACACTCGTGGGCACGGGTCCTGGCCGCGATGATTTGCTGGTGCGCAAATGATCTCCAGATACACGCTTCCTGAAATTGCAGATGTGTTCTCAGATGAGTCACGGATGCGCAGATGGTTGGAGATCGAGGTACTGGCAACAGAAGCCCATGCTGAACTTGGTCTTGTGTCGCTCGTGGATGCCAAGAATTGTCGTGCAAATATGCCAGTTGTTGACTCAGCATTTGTTGCAGCAGTTGCAGACCGTGAACGCACGACCGACCACGATGTCGCGGCTTTTGTTGATGTTGTTCAGGACAAAATTGGGATGCCATCGGGAGCCTGGATTCACTTTGGTCTCACAAGTACAGACATCGTTGATACCGCGCAGTGCTGGCAATTGCGTGATGCAGCTGATCTGATTCTCGAAGCGCTTGATCGTCTGCTCGCAGGAGTCATCAAACGAGCTCAAGAGCATCGCGATACACCGATCATGGGTCGTACTCACGGTATTCATGCAGAGCCAACAACCTTCGGGGCCAAATTGGCATTGTTTGCTCTTCAGCTTGATCGCGATCGGCGACGCATGCGTGCGGCACGCGAGCAAATCGCAGTGTGCAAGTTGTCTGGAGCAGTTGGTACCTATTCAAACATCGACCCGCGAGTGGAAGAGTATGTTGCGGCGCGAATCGGCCTGCAGCGCGTGCCGGCAACACAGGTGCTCGCGCGCGATCGTCACGCAGAGTATCTGTATGCGTGTGCATCGATTGGAACCACGCTTGAGTCGTTAGCAGTGGAGCTCCGCCACCTTCAGCGAACCGAGGTTGGCGAAGTACGTGAAGGCTTCAAGCCAGGGCAAAAGGGTTCGTCTGCAATGCCTCACAAGCGCAATCCAATTTCGGCTGAGACCATCACCGGCCTCTCTCGAGTGTTGCGTGGAAATCTCCAGGCCGGATTACAAGATGTGGCGCTTTGGCATGAACGTGATATCTCACACTCATCTGCGGAGCGCGTGATACTTCCGGATTCATCAATTCTCACTTTTTATGTGATTCGCCGAATGACCAGCCTCATCGATTTCCTTGAAGTGAATGCTGATCGGATGATGGCAAATATTGAGAGTTCTTTGGGCCTCGTTTTTTCTCAGCCGACTTTGCTCGCACTTATTGAGTCAGGAATGTCGCGCGATGATGCATACCGAATTGTTCAACAAGCGAGCATGGATGCAATGGAATTGAACAAGCCACTACGTGAAGTACTCGCAACCAATCCAGATGTGAAGCTGAGTCCCGGTCAACTGGACGAACTTTTTAGTCTCCAGCGGGCTCTGCGTAATACAGATCTAGTGTTTAAAGAAGTAACCCAGATCCAGTTCTGAGTTACTTGTTGATGCCAGCTTTGCGGAGCACATTCGGGTCAACACCAATTTCGCGCCATGCGGTGTATGTGATGTTGTTGCGCTTGCTGTAAGCAGCAGCAATCTTGACAAAGCGTGCCTCAATCTCATTCATGTTCCGCTTGGCATTCAGATTTGCCAGTTCATGTTCAAGATCCATTCGCTCCTGCACAAGCTTCAACTTCGTCACGGCATCTGCTTCATTGAGCGCAGTTTTGATTGAATTCAATCTTGATTTGATCGATTCAGGAGTGCGCTTGCGTCCTCTTTTTGGCCGGTGCATCTCAACAGCTTCAAGGTATTCGCGGACAATGCGCCCTTCGACGCGTCCTGAGGCAAGCGCCGCTTTATGGGCTTGACTCATTTTTGGCTTGGCAATTTTCTTCGCTGGCATCTTCGACTTTTCTCTCTTGTTCTTCGTAGTTTTCGGTTTGCAGTAAATAGTTACCCGATTTGCAAGATTAGGCATTTTTGGTTGCTGAAATAGAACAACTTCGTAAGTTTCC
>CAIYHK010000234.1 GCA_903925985.1 uncultured Actinomycetes bacterium | reverse complement strand
TCAGCACTAACGCCGATCCCCCATGGGACACGCGATTGACCTTGTTATGCCAAGTCAAGATCGGATTATGCCCAGCGAGCAAGGCCAACATTGCTGGCTTGAGTCCATGACAGTGCAGCGTCCCATCGGAAACATTCACACCTCGGAGTTGTCTCACCGCGCGTAGCCACGAAACTGGATTGAAACCTGCTGGAACTTCCACGATCGATGTCTGCAACATCGGAGATTCACGCTCGATGAATTCAACCACTCCAGCCGGAGCAACAACAGTCACTGGGCTTCCCCGCTTCATGAGTTCTTCGGCCAAAGAAACCACATGTCGGCGAATCCCACCATCACTTGGCCCAATCAGCATCGTTGTGTCATTCGACCGAGTTGGCGCTAAGCGCGGATGCCAACACATGAGGCCGATAGCCACCGCAATGGGTACAGCCACAAGCGCAACAACCAGAAGCACCGCAATAGCCTCCAGACGGTTACTTGGAGCAATGAAGTTTTGTAGGCCCATTGACATCGCCAAATAGGCAAACAGTCCCGTTCCGATCGCCAAGATTGAAGAGCCAGACCCAAACAGATTGCCCGAACGTGTTGCGACTGGACGCAACACAGTGGCCACCACTCCACACAATGAAAAACCGATTGATATGGATGCAGCAAGTACAACGGCAACCGCAGTGTCTGGAAAAAGTAGTAGCCCAATGGGCATGCTTGTGATTCCCGTAACTGCACCAAGAACAGTGACCAACGCCGACTTTCGGACCTCGCCAAACGCCATCATTGACCTAACGCAAATAAACCATATCCCGTAGCCAACTACACCAACCCCCAACCACTGGATAGAGGTCGCATAGTCGCTAAGTCCGTTTTCAGCAATCAATCCGAAGGAAAGAATGCGCGCCAGCGACTCTCCCACAGCGAGCATCGAAAATGCAGCAAAAGTGAGTGCAACTAGAGCTGGCCGGTAGGCACCACGAAACACCGAGGCTGCACTCTCGGTATCACTGCGCTCATTAAAAAGTGCCAGACGTGGAAGCATCGCCGTAGCCACTGGCGCAGCAAACAGAGAAAATGGAAGCAGAAAGACTGCATAGGCATAGGAGAACACCGCCACAGCGCCTTCTTCGCGCGCACCAACTACTAGGGCGGCAATAGTTGGAGCAAGCGTGCCGACAATCTGCAGGAAAGCCCATCCGCCAATACTGCGTACTTCGCGCACCACTTCATCACCACGGTCATAACGGACCCGAATCGGTTGCTCTCGCAACAAGAACACCAGTGGCACTGATGTGAATGCCACAACTGCCAAAGTGGTTCCACCAGCGAGCAGTAGTAGATGCCACATCGGCTGAGTAAGAACGGGAGTATCACCGGCAATCCAATAAAACAGCAGGTAAACAATGATGACAACAACGTTGTTGCATGCCGGCGCAATCGCTCCTGCGATGAACTTACGTTGAGCCTGAAGTTGTGCTGCCGAGACTGCTCCAATTGCATAAAAAATCATCTGTGGGGCAAACACCGCGAGAAAAAGCGTTCCAACTCTGACGCGATCATCAAATGACGCCCCACTGTCTGCGGCAATCAACCGCGAGATCACTGGGGACAACACTGCAAGTAAAGCCGAAGCGACTGCGGCATAAGCAACGAAGGTGCCAAGCACCACACCGAATGCCCGATTTGAGCGCTCTGGGCCTTTATCTGCTTCTCGTACAAACAGGGGAACCAAAACTGCCTGGATTGCGCCACCAGCTATCAGCTCAAAGAGCAACGTAGGCACCATATTGGCGCCTTGGTACACATCGCCAAGGAGGGTTGCGCCCAAAACCGCGCTAACAACTGCAATACGCGCAAGGCCAGTAAACCGCGAGAACAGGGTGAGAACTGTGATTAAACCTGTATCACGCGCCAACGATCGCCCTGCAGCGACATCTTTCATCGGTTTGCCGGAAGCAGTCCTTCACTGCCTTTGTGCACACCAAGGTGCACCGCGACTCGACTCAATGAGTTCTCTGCACCAAGCACCGTTGCGGCCCAGCCAACAAAGTGTGATGCATTGTCAACAGTCGATGCCACAACTCGCAGCAATTCGTCTTCCCGAATAACCGCAACCACACTTGGATCCAACTCATCGTCCTGAGTCAGATCAAGATCATCAATCTCCACCACAATCGGCAATGGGCTGATTACGTCTGTTGAGAGACCATTAATTAGGCCGCTAACCAACGTTCCCCAATCATCAAATCCATTATTGCGATCCCCAATCACAACCACTCGCAGATTGGAGGGAACCGTAATCGTCTCTTCGCGCAAGTTGCGCAACTCAATTGAGCCTTCTGCAAGAACTCCCAACAGCACGTCACGCAAAGAATCCGCCACATTCACCGGAAGTGAAGCATTGGCTGAGTTGATGATTCCGCGCACCATTGAAAGTGCCATCGCTAGCTGTTCGCCAACTTCAGAATTCTCCGAATCAACAATCACTCGCCCCAGCAATAGGGCACCACCATCTACGAATGCTTCACGGATACCGTTAACGGAATCACCATCGGCACCCTGCTCCTCAACTGTGAGCACGAGAGTTCCTTGCGCTCGACCCGCCAACAATGCGCCACCACCAT
>CAIYHK010000233.1 GCA_903925985.1 uncultured Actinomycetes bacterium | reverse complement strand
TTAGATTTTTGGTTGGGACAGGGGAGGTTGCCCGAGCGGTTAAAGGGGACGGACTGTAAATCCGTTGGCTTTGCCTACGTAGGTTCGAATCCTACACCTCCCACTGACGAATTGTCTGGCCCTGGCACTTTTGCCTGGACGGAACTGGTGAATTGAGACAACGGGTTGGTGATCGGTTTTTACCGCGAGGTGAAAGCTGGAGCTTGTCTGTGGTAGCGAGGATCCGGAGGTGAAGCTTAAAATGGCACTGCCTCCATATGCGGGTGTAGCTCAATGGTAGAGCAACAGCCTTCCAAGCTGAAGACGAGGGTTCGATTCCCTTCACCCGCTTTGTGAAGGCTGCTGTAGCTCAGTTGGTAGAGCACTTCCTTGGTAAGGAAGAGGTCATGGGTTCAAGTCCCATCAGCAGCTCTCGCCTGTGAAAGGCGTCACGGGCCTGGGATTCGTCGGTTAGTGGATAGTCATAATTTTTTGTCGTCGGACATCCGGCCTGAGATGGGCTATCGGTTTAGCCTCACGATCGGTCGCGCAGACACTTTGTTGAGTAGGTAGATTTAGAAATGGCAAAGGACGTTTTTCAGCGTACAAAACCTCACGTTAACGTAGGTACGATTGGTCACATTGACCATGGTAAGACCACCACCACCGGCGCCTTGGTAGCTGTTCAGGCTGCAAAGGGCTTGGCGCAATTCAAGTCATACGCAGATATCGCAAAGGGTGGTACAGTTCGTGACGAAACGAAGACTGTTACCATTGCTGTTTCGCACGTTGAGTATGAGACCGAAAATCGGCACTATGCTCACATCGACTGCCCTGGTCACGCCGACTTTATCAAGAACATGATCACCGGTGCGGCTCAGATGGACGGCGCGATTTTGGTTGTTAGCGCTGCTGACGGCCCGATGCCACAAACCAAGGAACACGTTCTCTTGGCTCGTCAAGTGGGTGTGCCTGCGTTGGTTGTGTTCCTCAATAAAGTTGACTTGGTCGACGACGAAGAGTTGCTCGAGTTGGTTGAATTGGAAATCCGCGAGTTGCTCAATAAGTACGACTTCCCAGGCGATGATGTGCCAATCGTACGTGGCAATGCTCGCGCAGCTTATGACAGCCCAGCTGACCCAGAGAAGAGCAAGTGCATTACGCAATTGTTGGCCGCCGTTGATGCTTACATCCCAATGCCTGTTCGCGATGAAGAAAAGGCATTCTTGATGGCAGTGGAAGACGTGTTCAGCATCGAAGGTCGTGGTACTGTAGCGACTGGTCGTGTTGAGCGTGGTATCATCAAGGTGGGTGATGAAGTTGAAATCATCGGCTTGAAGGATAAGTCCTCCAAGACCACCTGCACCGGTGTTGAAATGTTCCGCAAGCAGTTGGACTCGGGTCGTGCAGGTGACAACGTTGGTTTGTTGCTTCGCGGTCTGAAGCGCGAAGATATCGAGCGTGGTCAAGTTTTGGCTAAGCCAAACAGCATCACACCTCACAAGGTATTTGAGTGCGAAGTTTATTGCTTGAGCAAAGAAGAAGGTGGGCGTCACACTCCATTCTTTAGCGGTTATCGTCCTCAGTTCTACTTCCGCACCACCGACGTAACTGGTTCGTCCAGCTTGATCGGTGCTGAAATGTGCATGC
>CAIYHK010000232.1 GCA_903925985.1 uncultured Actinomycetes bacterium | reverse complement strand
CCCCACATCAAAGTTTCAAACACACTTAGGCCAATGTCATTTGGTCGCCGAAACGATGTAGACACTTGCGGATCGAAACGACCCTCTAGGGCAGCAACCGCTGCTTCGCCCTCCTCGCATAGAAAGCCCGTCAGCTGATCGCTACCAGGTGGCACAATCTGACGACCTCGATCAATCCAATCCCCACCAATGTCTTCGGTGTTCATCAGGCCTTGGATTAGGTAACTGAGACTCACGATGTTTGTTCCCATCGAGGTGGTCGTAGTGACCGGCATCGTCGAAGTAGTTGATGGCACCGTGGTGGTTGAAACGTTTGAGTTGTCGTCGCTGCATGCAGATAATGCGAAAACCGTGATCGCCACCACCGGAGCCAATATTGGGTGCTTGTATTTCATGCAAATAAGGCAACCGAGCCAACGCTGTTGTGGGGCATGACCGTTGTACTCAATTAGGGGTTACTTTGTGGCCCCGCTGCCGTACACTTGTGAGCAACACAAATAACAAGGGGCTGACTGGTTTCGACGTCAGAGTCACTGGTTACGCGTGCGACCCGAGTTGCTCAGACTCGAAAAACGGGGCACAAACAGAATTGCCAACGAGCAGTTCGCTCTCGCAGCCTGATTAGGGCCTAAGAGAGTCATCGTGAGTCGCGAGACCGCACGGGGCCAATCCATTGCAGCCCGGCACCAGAAGCAAGGGATGACGGCGAGAAAGAAAGCTGGCGGTGGGAAAGACCACTGACCGCTCAGAAAGTTGAGCCGCGGATCACTTCTGTGATCAGCCCACCCGCGGGCGCCGCTGCGTTAGCGACATAGTCGGGAACGGTCGTATCACGAGTAGTTAGTACCTGAGGGACGGGGGTTCGATTCCCCCCAGCTCCACAATTCTGTCAACGAGCGTGTTGCGCGCGAGCGACACTGGACTTCGCCAGAAAATAACAACCAAGCGGTATTCCAACTTCAATTGGAAACAAAAGCCACTTAACGGATGCAGACCGAGTCGTCATTATGTTGTCCGCACTTCCACCGAACACAAACCCCAAAACCACTACCAAAGCAATTGCGTGCCGTTTAACGGCTCGCATGCCCGATGACACCTCGCCCGAGCGTGCCACCACAGTCCCAACCAACATTCCGAGAAAACCAACAGCGACAAACGGAACCGTCGCTGGTAGTTCACGCAGAACAGACTCCCATCCCCGCACTCGCACAGTGTCGTCTGTAGTAGGACTCGTTTTAACCAAGCCAGACCAAATGATCAGCCAGATCAGACCAATTGGCAACCCAACGAGCAACCAAGTTGCTACACGACTAAGTTGAGACGGCTTCATGTGGTCAGACTATGCAGCAACAGTAAAGAACAACTCAATCTCGGCGATGTTTGTCTCTGGACCATACGTGCCACGCACGAAGAACACCACTTTGTACTCGCCATTCGGCAACTCAGGTGTTGGCTTAGCGTTACGGAGGATCTTTGACGCAAGATCTTTCGGTCCGGTGTCATAGGACCACACGTACTGAAGATTGGTCTCGTCGTACAAGCCAATCCAATAGCCAGCAGCATTGGAGGCGTCCGTATCTTCAGCCCAGCCAAACTGAAACTTCGCTGTCCCTTCACTCGGATTACCGACCAGCCGTACGAATGCACCCGAATCGCGTTCTACCCGTGGCCGAGCGGCGTTTGCAGGGATTTGACTCGTGACGCCCAAACCAATAACCATCACCGTTGCAAAAATCCAACGCGGTTTGTACTTGATGCTTATCATCTGACGACCTCCTCAGGTTGCAGCAACAAACATCGCTACATGCACAGCCTTCAACGAAAGTTGCCGTGCTACTAGGCACAAACATCACTGATTGCGCGCGTAACTAGAGAAGACTGAGGGCTAAACCCGCGAGCGCAAAGTGATAAGTCACCATGATTGCCACTGAATGCCACTTTTGTTCGTTTACAAAGCGGCGCTCAGCAATCAGCGAGTCCGAAATCATGAAGCTCACTGCTCCAGCGATCGCCACCGCTGACCCACTCGCTATCGCCCCAAGCGCCATTGACGAGATCACGATTACGTAAACACTTACGGGCACGACAAGTGAGTTGAGCCCCGCGACTCGTATTGCAGTGATGAATCGCCTTGCAAGCAAACCTGCCATAGGCACAGCGAAACAGAGACCGGCGATGAATCGGGACCAATTTATGTCGGCACCAAAGAAGGTGATCGCAAACAACACCTGAGCCAATGCAAACGACGCAAGCCCCGGCACAAACGCATTTGTCGGAAGCATCAGAAATACGTCGCCAGCAAGACAAAATACGAATGCCACCAATAGCAAACTCCACGCGAAATCGTGTGGGACATCAAGCGTTGCTACAACGATCAGAAACGCAATGGTCGCTGAGGGTTTACTCACATATTCAAGCCATGCGGAATCTCGCGCCACTGCTATCCAATTCACCGCCGACATCAGTGACGCGATGATCAAGATTGCAATTGCTGTTCCAGTCACCCCGTGATTCTTGCACTCTGTAGAGACCGCGAGCGGTTAATGGTGGCTCGCAGCTTTGCCACGAAGTAGCAAAGCGAGCGCGAAGCAAGCGGCAATCACTGATGCAAAGAGAATTGCAAGCTTGGCGTTGGCTTGGTCGGTTGCATTAGGCAGAGCGAGTTCGGTGATGAAAATTGCAACGGTGAAGCCGATTCCAGCAGCAGTACCTGCGCCAAGTATCTGACGCGACGAAGAACCACTAGGAAGATCAGCAATGCCAGACCTCGAGGCCATCCGCGTTGCAATAAAAATCCCCAATGGCTTGCCTGCCAGCAATCCAAAGAACACGCCCCATGTGACGGCTGATTTTGCCGCATCTTGAATTGAGTCAACAGAAATTTCGATTCCACTGTTCGCTAAAGCGAAAACGGGCACGATGACAAAACTGGTCCAAGGATGCAGCATGTGTTGCAGCCATTCCACGACAGAAACTGATGCTCGGGCACTCTTACTTGCTGCTATCGCCGATTCCGCCGCCGTGACATCCGAGATTTCTTCGACATCGATTAGCTCTACTTGTTTACGCGGCGAGGACGGCGCAAGTAGTCCCATTGCTACACCAGCAAGAGTTGGATGCACGCCCCCTTCGTATAGCCCGAGCCAAATCACCACTCCGATCACAACATAAACAAACACCGTTTGAACTTGAATGCGCTGAACGAGAATGGTCACCGCCACACCAACCACCGCCGCAGCTAACCAACCAACAGTCACGCCAGTTGAGTAAACCGCAGCAATGATGATGATTGCCCCGATGTCATCAACAATCGCAAGGCCGAGCAGAAATGCTCGCAGAGATGACGGCACACGACCACCTGCCACAGACAGCACTCCAACTGCGAGTGCGATGTCGGTTGCCACCGGAATGGCCCACCCCCGTGGAGCAAAGGTTCCAGCGATGGCAAGATACACAAGCGCTGGCACCAACATCCCACCAAGAGCAGCGACTCCTGGAAGCAAGGCGGCGCGACGATTTGCTAGATGGCCATGCGTGATCTCGCGCTTAATCTCGAGACCTACAACGAGAAAAAAGATCGTCATCAGGCCGTCATTAACCCAATGCCGCAAATCCAGTTCGAGGCTGTGCCCAGCAACTGTGATCGCCGTTCTACTGTGCCAGAAACTTTCATAGGACCCAGCCCAAGGCGAGTTCGCCCAGATCAGAGCAACCAATGCGCCAAGTGCGAGTAACACAGCACCGGCGGCTTCTTTGTGGAGGAAATCCCGAAGTGGCGAAAGTGTTCGAACACCCACCGAAGGGTTTTGGCGTTGTGTTTTGCTCATGGGTTCTCCTGATCTCGCCGACCAGACTTCCCGGCACACCTTCACTAGCCCTTAAAGACTACCTATCCTGCGCAAACTACGGGGACGCGAACCCTCGGCAACGAGACTTAGCTCTCAGGCAAATAACGCCACAAGTTGGTACAGAGCAGCACCCCAGCCGGCTTCAAAACCCATCTCGGCATGGGTCTGTGCATCAGTCGCATTCTCGTGCCGCACAGTTGCCCGGTAGAGGGTGCCGCGTTCGACGGATTCAAATTCAATTATTGCGGTGAAGAAGAACCCTTCTTCGGGCCGTACATGCGGGATGAATCCAGGCAACAGCGCGCTCGTCCAGGCAAAACGTGTATCTCTGACTGCCTCTAGAACACAACCCGTTCCCTCGTTGCGTTCGCCATCGGGGCCATTCATCACAGTGTGGAATATGCCACCCGGACGCGGGTCAATCTCGGCCTCTGAAGTGATCCATGGTGCGGGGGTAAACCACTTTTTAAGTGTTTCGGCATCCGTCCATCCTTGCCAGAGTTCGGCTGGCGTTATTGGGACAACACGCTCAAGCACTAAATCAAAGTTTGTGTCAGTCATTTTTCTCCACAGTTAACTTGCCGCAAGTTGCAAAGTCTATGGAAAGTTTGCGATTAGGTTTGCGATACGAACAGTTCAAATTGAACGAGTCGAGTTTGGGGTTGAGGATGTCCAAGATTAGATCTGCATTCATCGGTGGCAAAGGCCGCTTCGTATCTGGTCTCATTATTGGAATGTTCATCGCAGGTGGAGTTGCAGTTGCTGCGATCCCATCCACTACAACGGGCAAGATCACGGCGTGTTACGCAACCAGCGGCGCCAATAAAGGTGCATTACGTGTGATCGACACGGATGCGAATGAGAAATGCAAATCTGGAGAAAAACAAATCGCGTGGACTTCAAATGGACTGCGATTCCGTGGCGCCTGGAGCTCTTCGGCAAGTTACGTGATTGACGATGTTGTAGTTCACAACGGCTCGTCCTACATTGCGCTTGCGGCTACCAAGAACGTTCAACCCCCCAGTGCTGGCAAGTGGACTTTGATGGCGGCGGCGGGCCAAGACGGTGAGGACGGCGTAGATGGCGTAGACGGCGTAAACGGTGAGGACGGCGTAAACGGTGAGGACGGCGTAGACGGCGTAGACGGCGTAGACGCAGCCATGGTGGTTGCTGATCAATCATGTGAAGCGCCTTATCGAGTTATTGGGTACAACTCCCAAGGCACCATCATGTGCGACAAGCCAGTAGACACCGATGGCGACACATACGTGGTTGACCTTTGGAATACCGATCCTTCGCTAGTCAGTGAAGATTGCAACGACAGCAATGATTCCATCTACCCCGGAGCCAGCGAAGTACCAAACGACAGCATTGACCAAGACTGCGATGGGAACGATGTAGTAATCGTTTGCGACGATGGTGACCCTTACACCTATGACTACCTCACTGGG
>CAIYHK010000231.1 GCA_903925985.1 uncultured Actinomycetes bacterium | reverse complement strand
TCCTCGCTGGCATGACCTCCAGGGCCATGCCCGCAGTCGTGGCCAAGCGCTATGGCTTCCGTGAGCGCCACATTCAATCCGAGAGCGCGAGCGATTGATACAGCAACTTGTGACACCTCGAGCGCGTGAGTGAGGCGAGTGCGCTGGTGGTCATCAGGAAAAACAAAAACTTGGGTTTTGCCAGCGAGCCGACGAAATGCACTTGAATGCAGGATTCGATCACGATCGCGCTGGAAACATGTGCGGTATGGATCGGGTTCTTCTTGGGTCGCGCGGTTGCCAGCTCCAACACTTTTGGTAGCTAGCGGCGAAAGAAGGTCGCGTTCTCTGAACTCCTGTTCCTCGCGCGTGAGCAGTTCATTGGTGCCCGTGCCTGCCCATGAATCAGCATGGGCGAATCTCACACCAGAGTCCGAATCGCCATGGGCCCGCATGGTTGAAGCCCACAATTTCCCACGCTCTGTCTCTTTCACGTAACCAACCGTACAAGCGCCCTGATACGGGAATAGTCTCGTTTCACCCCTATGAGCACCTTTGTAGACGAATCCCAGCTGAATGTACGCGGCGGCGACGGCGGTGCTGGCTGCGTTTCGTTCCGCCGTGAAGGGCCAGTGGCTATGGGTGGTCCCAACGGTGGCGACGGTGGCCGCGGTGGTGATGTGTGGCTCGTTGCCGACCACAACGTGGCGTCCTTGTTGGCATTTCGGGATCATCCGCATAGGCGCGCTGCTAATGGAGTGCATGGCAAAGGCAAAGATCTGCATGGGAAAGGTGGCGAGGATCTGTTGATCCATGTCCCCGAGGGCACGATCATTCGTGACATGTACACGGGTGAATTGCTCGCTGATCTTCAGAACCATGGCGACAAGTGGCTCGCCGCACCTGGAGGTCGTGGCGGCAAGGGCAATGCGCGATTCTTGAATAACCGTCGGCGTGCGCCTTCATTTGCCGAGCAAGGCGAAGAGGGAACTGAGCGCTGGTTGAAACTGGAACTCAAGTTGATGGCCGACGTAGCACTTGTGGGTTTTCCAAATGCCGGCAAAAGCACTTTCATCAGTCGCATCAGTGCAGCTAAACCAAAAATTGCTGATTATCCATTCACCACGCTTGAGCCACATCTTGGCGTGGTGCGCATGGATGATGACTTTGAGTACATCGTGGCCGACATACCTGGGCTCATTGAGGGTGCAGCGGAAGGCCGGGGGCTCGGGCATCAATTCCTGCGCCACATTGAGCGTGCGCGCGTGCTGTGTGTACTCATCAACCTTGTGCCCCTTGATGGATTTGATCCACAGGAGCAGTTACGTGTGCTCATGCATGAGCTTCGCGCGTATCAGCCTGAATTAATTGAGCGCCCGCGACTCGTGGTTGGTACCAAATCTGACTCGGTAAGCCACGATGCAATGGCTGATTGGGATGGAATTTCCATGTCCGCAGTCACCGGCGATGGTTTGAAGCAAGTAGTTGGCAAATTGGCTCAATTGGTCAAGGCTGCGCGCGAGGAAATTCCATTGCCTGAATCCACCGTGATTATCAAACCGCTGCCTGAGGGCTCGTGGGTTGAGAAAATCGCCGCTAACGAGTTCCGTGTGCATGGCCGCGGCGCGGAGCGTGCTGTGGCACTTAACGACGTAACAAGCCCTGAGGCGTTGAGCTACATCGACGAGCGGCTCAACAAGTTAGGGGTACAAAAATTGCTCGTGAAGGCCGGCGCCAATGCGGGCGATGTGGTGTGGATCGGCGATTTCAGTTTTGAATACGTGCCCGACGGCGGTGCTTGAGATGCGCGTGGTTGTAAAGATCGGAACGTCTTCGCTCACCGACGACGCCGGTCGCATTAATCATTCGATGATCGCCTCGCTTGTTGATCAGGTGGCACAGTTGCGAAGCGCTGGACATGAAGTCTTAGTAGTCACCTCCGGTGCGGTAGCGGCTGGTGTGGCCGCGATGGGCATGGACACGCGCCCTAGTGATCTTCCAACTCTGCAAGCAGTCGCTGCGGTTGGCCAAAGCCGTCTGATGGAGTCCTACAACGACCTGTTTCGCGCAAAGTCAATTGTTGCGGCTCAGGTGCTTGTTGTTGCGCACGACTTTGTAGATCGCCGCCAATATCTGCACTGTAGGCAAACCCTCACGCGTTTACTTGAACTCGGATGCGTGCCTGTAATCAATGAAAATGATGCGATCGCCAGCGACGAGATTCGCTATGGCGACAACGACAAAATCGCCGCTCTTGTGTCGCACAATATCGGTGCAGATCTACTCGTGTTGTTGACCGACATCGATGGTTTGTATACGGCAGATCCACGTAGTGACTCCACTGCGCAACTTGTAACCCGCGTGGCGGCAAATGATCCACGCCTCGCTGTATCAGCTGGTGCTGCTGGAACTGCGCGCGGCAGCGGGGGAATGGCCTCCAAGCTCGCGGCAGCGCGAATTGCATCATGGTCTGGAGTGCGCACTGTTATCGCTCGAGCCACTCGCGAATCTGTTCTATCTTCAGCCGTATCCGATTCGGTTGTTGGCACCACATTTGAAGCCCATGATCGCGCTCTGACAGCCCGCAAACTTTGGATCGCATTCGCCGCGGATTCTCAAGGCGCCATCACGGTCGACGATGGTGCCGCGAGCGCCGTGCGCACCCGAGGCACGTCGTTATTGCACGCCGGCGTGAGCGCTGTGAGTGGGTCTTTTTTGGCTGGTGATGTGGTTGACATCCTTGATGGAGCTGGTGCTTTGATCGCGCGCGGCGTGGCAGGAGCTGACGCTGACGTGGCCGCAAAATCCGCTGGTCAGCGCTCAGATGCCCTTGGTGAGGGGATCCCGAGTGAGATCGTCCATCGCGACGATCTTGTGGTGATGCCTTCGCAGTGAGCTAATTCGAAGGTAAGCGCGCAGCGAGTGCACGCATAACTTGCGTATACATCTGCTTGGGTTCTGGTACCCGCAGTAGCACGAGCAGGACGATGTAAGTCAAGCTGCCGAGGAATGCCGATGCCACCACACGACCAAGTGCGGCGAAGCCGCCGTTGGCGTCACTCATCAGCGACACAAGCCACATGATCACGCCTGAGCCCGCGCCAGCGAGCAGCATCGGCACAAAACCGACAAGCACACGCGCCGCAGAGAACTCGCGAATCTTTGCTTGCAGCCACAGCAGAGCAATTACCGAGGCGACGATGTAGGCAATCGCGAAAGCCAGACCGAGACCAAGGACGCCGTAACGATCGACGAGGAAGAAAGCCAACACGATGTTGAGGATGTTTTCAATCAGGTTGATGAAAAATGGTGTGCGTGTGTCCTCATTGGCGTAGAAACCACGAAGCGTGAACAGGTAAAGCGAGAACGACACAAGACCGATCGCAAATCCGGTTAGAGCGCGCGAAGTGTTGTAGACCGCATCGGCTGTGAAGTTCCCGTGCTCAAGCAAGAAACCGATCGTTGGGCGCCCAAGCACGAGAAGGATTAGTGCAGCAGGGATAGTGAGCATGGTGGTGAGCCGTAGACCCAGGTTCATGCGCTGAATAAAACCAGGTGTATCACCACGAGCGAGTCGGCGCGCTAACTCGGGTACGAATGTGGTGGCGAGAGAAACTGCCAGCAGGCCGTGAGGCATGAGGAAAAATGTGTAGGCCTTTGAGTATGCGTCTTGGTCGCCACTTCCTGGGTGCGCAAGATTCTTGACCACCACGATTGCGGCCTGGTTGGCGAGCACATACCCGAATGTCCAAAATGACAATCTCGTAAGGTTGCGCACTGCTGGATGTTTGAGATCAAAACGGAATCGGAGCCTGATGCCAGCGCGCCGCGCAGCAAACATGAGAATCACGGCCATGATGCCAACGCCGCCAGTAGCTCCGATGCCAAGTAGCCACCGCAGATCTGGCTCGGAGAGTACATCGCCGAGAATCGGCGTGTCTTTGCCGTGAATTGGATTGATCAATAGCAGCGTGATGATGGTGAAGATGTTTGAACCAACTGGTGCCCATGCTGCGGCAAAGAATTTGCCTTTGGCATTCAAAAGGGCGCTTGCCAAAGCAGTGAGGCCGTAGAAGAAAATTTGGACAAGGAAGATTCGCGCAAGAGCGGTGCCAACGGAACGATATTCAGTGGCATCAACAGCGGCTGATGGCTGGAGAGAGAAAATGCGAAATATGAGTGGCGCTGCAATTACCGAGACCACGGTGATCAGAGCAAGGAAAACGACCGAAACGCTAAAGACCGCCTCGGTGCCTTCCTGATCCTCGGATTCGATCTGGCGGGTGAACAGCGGCACAAGACTTGCCGCCAGCACACCGCCCATGAGGAGCTCATAAACGGAGTTGGGGGAGTTGTTTGCGCCGTCATAGGCGTCTGCCAATGCGGTTTGTCCAACCACCACACCAAACACCACAACCCGGGCCAAACCAGTGATTCGAGACATTGCAGTGCCGAATGCGACAACAATGTTCGATCTGAGTAGCCCTGGTGCGTTTTCCATCCCCGCGCAAGCGTAGAGGTTCTAGGTGAGAGGGGGTGTCCCGATAGGGTGAAATCCCATGACATTCAGATTTGAAAGCGTTGACCAGGTCCGTCAGGGTTTGCGCGAAGTTGATTACTTGGCAGATGACGGAATCGCCAGTGTTGCGTTCTTGGCAGAGCGTCTCGGAAAACCCGTTTTGGTTGAAGGCCCTGCGGGTACGGGCAAGACCCAGCTGGCAAAGAGTGTGGCTGAACTCACCGGCGCTCGCCTGATTCGCCTCCAGTGCTACGAGGGCCTGGACGAGAGCAAAGCGCTTTACGAATGGAACTATAAAAAGCAGCTCCTGCGCATCCAGGCCGATAAGAACAGTGACTCCTGGAACGAGGTTCACGACGACATCTT
>CAIYHK010000230.1 GCA_903925985.1 uncultured Actinomycetes bacterium | reverse complement strand
TTCCACGAAATCACCAAGACAGCAATCGCCGAGGCGCTCGCCAACCCCCGCGGCATTGTCTACGGACTCGTGGATGCTGCCGATACCCGACGCATCCTTGACCGTTTATATGGTTACGAAGTTTCACCAGTGCTTAGGCGCCGGGTGAACCGCGGTCTGTCAGCTGGGCGTGTACAAAGCCCCGCCACCCGCCTCGGGGTTGAGCGTGAGCGTGAGCGGATGGCACACGTATCTATGGGCTATTGGGACATCTCGGCTCCCGCCCAGACACAGCCACCGTTCAAGGCAACCCTCCTGGCCCTAGATGGTGTCCGCATCGCCACCGGCAAGGACTTTGCTGCGAATGGCTCCCTTAAAGAAGGTGTAGCGCTGCTCACTGAGGATCGGTCAAAGTCGTTGGCGGCAGCACTGAGCAACACCACGTTCAAGGTGCGTTCCGTTGAATCCAAGCCCTATCGATCAGCCCCAAAGCCACCGTTTATGACCAGCACCTTGCAGCAAGAAGGTGGGCGCAAGCTCGGTATGTCCTCGGCACAGGTGATGCGAATTGCCCAAGGTCTCTACGAGCGTGGATACATCACTTACATGCGAACCGACGCGGTCACTCTCGCTGCCGAAGCAATCACTGCTGTTCGCGCTGAAATCGAGAGTTCCTTTGGGGGCTCGTTTGCTTCGCCACAAGTGCGTACCTACGCATCAAAGGTAAAGAACGCACAAGAAGCACACGAAGCAATTCGCCCTTCATTACCGCTGCGCTCCCCTGAGGCACTTCAAGGTGAACTCAATGCGACCGAACTCAAGTTGTACCGCCTCATCTGGCAGCGCACACTTGCATCACAGATGGCTGATGCTGCGGGCACCACGGTGAGCGTGCGCCTTGGAGCGATTGCCGAATCCACCGATTGCGAATTCGCTGCGAGTGGAACCACCATCACTTTCCCTGGATACCGCCAGGCATATGTCGAATCAGTTGATGAAGAATCTGCAGAAGCACAAGAAGATGAAGCGTTGTTGCCGAACCTGAGTGTCGATGACAATGTGGCGATCGGTGAATGCACCGCAGATGGTCACACAACCCAGCCACCTGCGCGATACACCGAGGCATCACTCGTAAAGAAACTTGAGGAGTTAGGCATCGGACGCCCCTCCACGTGGGCAAATGTGATGCAAACAATCATCGACCGTGGTTATGTCTGGAAAAAGGGTCAGGCACTCGTACCAACCTGGCCAGCATTCGCGGTTGTGGGACTAATGGAAAAGCACTTCACTGCGTTGGTTGACTACGCATTCACCGCTGATGTGGAAGAAGATCTTGACCAAATTGCAGCTGGCACACAGAAAAAAGAGGACTGGCTGCACTCGTTCTACTTCGGTGTTGAAGGTTCACACTTGCTTGGACTCAAGCCGTTAGTGGAACACAACCTCGACAAGATTGATGCTGCAGCGATCAACACCTTCCCTCTAGGTGATGATCCGGTTTCTGGTGAAGAAGTTGTTGTGAAGCCCGGTAAGTACGGACCGTATGTAAAGCGCGGTGAAGATACTGCTGGTGTGCCCGACACGATCACACCCGATGAGCTCACACTCGACAAAGCACTTGAGTTACTCGCACTCCCGAAAGGCGATGAGCC
>CAIYHK010000229.1 GCA_903925985.1 uncultured Actinomycetes bacterium | reverse complement strand
GTACCCACATCTGATGCTCGCAGCTGCCCGCAGAGGTGGGTTCGGAGACCGGTCTTGCTCATTTGAAATCCTTCTTCAATTCTTCAATCAGTGAATCACGCGAGACACTGCGCTGAGCCCCATCGGCCATTGAGCGCACAATCACAGTATTGGTCTCAGCCTCGGACTCACCGACTATTAAGGTCACTTTCGCCCCTGACTTATCAGCCTGTTTCATCTGCGACTTCATGCTTCGAGAGTCGTACGCCCTGGCAACACTGTGTCCAGCATTTCGAAGTGCGGCGGCTATCGCTGTGGCGTTAGCCCCACCAGTGGTATCAACCACGAACAAATCAGTGCTATCGGTTGGGGCCGAGAAAACGCCTTCTGCATCACATGCCAAAAGAGTGCGATCCAACCCAAGGGCAAATCCGATGCCTGGGGTTGCGGGACCACCTAAATCTTCCACGAGTCCGTCATAGCGACCACCACCACCGATCGCATTCTGTGCTGAATCTAGAGCCGTTGAGACATATTCAAAAGTTGTGCGCCGGTAGTAGTCGAGGCCGCGAACTAATCGGTCATTAACTGCGAACGGCACGCCTAGAGCATCGAGACCTTTCAACACTGTGGCGAAATGTTCGTTAGCGGCATCACTCAACGATTCGCGGATACTTGGAGCACCAGCAACAATTGCCGCATCCTGTTCCCGTTTGGAATCAAGAACACGTAAAGGGTTGCGCGACAAAGTTTCAAGACTTTCTTTACTCAATTCTCCGCTATTTGCAGAAAGATAAGAGCGCAGTATTTCGACATAGCGCTCTCGGTCTCCATCATCACCGAGACTGTTGACCACGAGTTTCACATCGCGGAGTCCAAGACCAGCAAAGAAATTCCATCCAAGCGCAATGATCTCGGCATCAAGCCACGGATCATTGGACCCAAGTGCTTCCACTCCTACTTGGTCGAATTGTCGATAGCGGCCATGCTGTGCTTTTTCGTAACGAAAATTTGGTCCGGCGTACCAAACAAGCCACGGCAGCGTGGGGCGATGCTGAACGAAAGCCCGGCATACTGACGCAGTGTGCTCAGGTCGCAAAGCGACATGGCGCCCCCCTTTGTCCATGAAGTCATACATCTCTTTGGTAACGACATCAGTGACTTCACCTAGGCGCTGAAAAACACCGAGATCTTCAAACATCGGAGGAATAATCTGATGAAACCCAGCAGCCTCTGCAGCGGCGCTGAACCGCGCGGTGAATGTACGCCAGCGAGCCGAATCAGGGTGCAGGATGTCGCGGGTTCCTGGGCTGGTCTGGAACTCAGCCATTAATCATTTCCAAGTACGGAACACATCCCACGCCGATCAAGGCTAGACGCTGGGCTACTCAGCGCCCTGGGACTATTCGATAAGCGTCATATACGCCGTCAATGGACTTGATGGTACGCAGGATTCCGGCGAGGTAGCTCGGATCGGCGAGTTCAAATTCGAAACGCATTTTGGCGACGCGATCCCCGCCCGTATGGGTGGAGCACGCAACGATATTCACATGCGACTCCGAGATCGCGTTCGCCACATCACGCAGGAGACGTGAACGATCTAGCGCCACGACCTCAACACCAGCACGGAAGGTTGTGTCATAACGTTCGCGCGACCATTCAACTTCAATCATGCGGACGGATAGATCGGCCTGCAATTGAACGGCATTTGCGCAATCAGCGCGGTGCACACTCACCCCGCGCCCTTTGGTGACAAATCCGACGATCTCGTCACCTGGCACGGGAGTACAGCATCGCGAAAGTCGCACCAACACATCATCTATTCCGTCAACATGAACACCCGCCGACTGACGGCGCCTACGCGGCGCACCATCAGTGGGACGCGCGATTGAAATTTGCTCTTCATCGTCGCCGCCACTCATGCGCTTAAATATGCGCTGCGCCACAGATCGTGCCGACGTTTGACTCTCGCCGATGCTTACCAAAAGGGCATCAATGTCGCTGAATTTCGCCTCTGCCACTTCCGTAGCGAGTGCATCCGAATCCCAGATCGTGTGCAATGGAAGCGAGAGGCGCCGGAACTCTTTATTGAGGGCATCCATGCCGCGTTCGATCATCTCGTCTCGACGTTCCCGCGAGAACCACTGCTTGATTTTGTTCTTAGCTCGCGGTGACTTCACAAAACCAAGCCAATCCGCTGACGGTCCGATTGTGTCGTCTTTGGCAGTGACGATCTCGCACGTGTCACCCGACTGCAAGACCGTGTCGAGAGCCACTAATCGACCATTGACTTTTGCTCCGGCACACTTATGACCGACCTCGGTGTGAACGGCATAGGCAAAGTCCACCGGGGTACCACCGATAGGCAGTGAGATGACCCGACCTTTCGGAGTAAAAACAAACAATTCGTCTTGGTCGAGGTCTGTCCGGAGGTCTTCAAGGAACTGGGTTGGGTCATCAAGATCGGTCTGCCAATCAACGATCCGATCCAACCAATCGATTTCACCGCCTGACCCATCTTTGTACGACCAATGTGCGGCAACACCCCACTCAGCACGATTGTGCATGTCCCAGGTACGAATTTGAACTTCCAATGGCTTTCCCTGTGGACCAATCACTGTGGTGTGCAGTGACTGATAGAGATTGAACTTGGGCATTGCGATGTAGTCCTTGAATCGGCCCACCACCGGCTTCCACTGACCGTGAATGCATCCCAGTGCCCCGTAACAATCCTTCACCGAATCCACGATGATTCGTACCGCTACAAGGTCAAAGATCTCATCAAATTCTTTGCCTCTTTGCACCATTTTTTCGTAGATGCTCCACATGTGCTTTCCGCGACCTGTGACTTCACCAGTGATTCGCAACGAGTTAAGCCGTGATTGGATCTCGGCAATCATGCTCGCCAGATAGACGTCTCGCTCCGGAGTTCTGGTGAACACGAGATTGTCAAGTTCTGAGTAGCGCTTAGGGAATAGCGCTGCGAACGATAAGTCTTCGAGCTGCTGTTTTAGCTCCTGCATCCCTAACCGATGAGCCAACGGCGCATAGATGTCCATGGTTTCTTGAGCAATTCGCCGTTGCTTGTCTGCAGGCATAGCTGCGATAGTTCGCATGTTATGCAGACGGTCAGCGAGTTTGATGATCAACACTCGAAGGTCTCGCGCCATTGCAACAAGCATCTTGCGCATCGTTGCTGCTTGCTGTGCCTCGCGTGAGTCGAATTGCAATCGATCAAGTTTGGTAACACCGTCAACGATTGAACCAACCTCAGCACCAAACTCATGCTGGACCTGTTCGATTGTTAGTTCAGTGTCCTCAACCGCGTCGTGCAGTAGCGCAGCAGCAATAGTGGTTTCATCTAATCCGAGTTCGGCAACAATACGAGCAACAGCTAATGGGTGATTGATATAGGACTCACCACTTGATCGTGTTTGGTCCCGATGGGCGGTTCGGGCGCTCTCGTAAGCCCGCGTGATCACCTGGACATTTGCCTTCGGATGACGGCG
>CAIYHK010000228.1 GCA_903925985.1 uncultured Actinomycetes bacterium | reverse complement strand
TTGCCACGAGCACCCATCAATGAGCCGTGGCTAATCGCTTTGCAAGTGTCTTCGAGTATCGGAGCGGACTTTTCCATCTCCTCGACCACAGCGTCAAGCGTGCGTGCCATGTTGGTGCCTGTGTCACCGTCTGGAACGGGGTACACATTGAGACGGTTGATTCCGGCTTGATGCCGTTTCAACGTGTCACGGAAAGTTGTGACGGTCCTTCGTAGGTCCTCTGGGCTAAGTAGTTCCATTGCCGTCACAACCTATGAGCGTACTCAGGCTGCGCTAGTTGTGCTGTTCGGCGGCAAGACGGTGCTGTTCAACGCTCTGTGAGGTATCGCCCACCCCGTAAGCGCGGGAGTGAACCACATTCAGGATCTGGCCCTCAGGGCGGGTGGCAATGTAAACCACCACATCGGCCACATCGTCTGGGTCTTGCTGCTTGTCCACACCAGACTGGGCGAGTTCTCCACTTGCGGCAGCTTCGGTAATGAACCTAAGTGCTTCGTTCGGATCCCAGCTAGTTGCGAATTCAGTAGCAGTTGCACCACAAATCAGGCTTGTCACGCGAATGCCGTGCTGACGGAGTTCTTTGGTCGAGCAAAGTGAGAACATCTCAACAGCAGCTTTGCTCGTGGCGTACATGCCGAGGAATGGATACGGAAAGAGAGTGCTCTCAGACGAAAAATTGATGATGTCGCCAGAACCAACAGCCTTCATCCGCGGAATCGCTTCACGAGTTGTGTAGATCATTCCAAAGAGATTGGTGGCAAATGAATCAAGAATGTCTTGATCACTGAGTTCATCAATTTTGCGCAGGATCGCCATTCCACAAACGTTGGCGAGCACATCCACCCGCCCGAACTTCTTGTCAATTTCGGCAAACGCAGCACGGACATCATCTGGATTTGAGATGTCGCAGACAATTGGGTTGGCCCCAGCGCCGATTTCGGTCGCCGCTGCCATCAGCCGATCTTTGCCGCGCGCGAGCATCACCACGTTTGCCCCGCGTGCGGCAAATGCCTTGGCAGTTGAAAATCCGATTCCTTTGGATGCACCCGTAACAATGACGGTCTTGCCCTTTAGATCTTTGGGAGCCATTTCTTTTCCTTATTCCTTTATTGGGTGTTCTTGTGTAGGGGAAGTTTCACGCAACCGACATCGGCAGATTGCAGAACCCTGCAACATTGCTCATACGAACACGCTTTGAATTGTCGTGGTCGATGGCGAAGTTCGGCCACCGTTCGATCAGCGTTTCAATTGCGATTCTGCTTTCCATCTTTGCGAGATAGACACCGAGGCAATAGTGAATTCCATGACCGAAAGAAATCTGCACTGGAACATCACGCTCAATATCAAACTTGTCGGGATCCGGGAATTGGCGCTCATCACGCGTAGCTGCCGCAGTAATCAGCACCACACCTGAACCGGCTGGGATGTCCACGCCATGGAGCGAAACATCCTTCATTGCGTGGCGACCCTGGTACTGCGATGGAGCGAAGTAGCGGTTTGCTTCATCCACAGTTTTTGAAATCAGGCCCGGATTCGCTTTGAGCTTCGCCCACTGGTCAGGGTTCTTGTCCAACAGATAAGCGGTGCTGCCAAGCAATTTGGTCACGGTCTCAGCACCAGCCGACGCAATCAACAATGAGAAGCCAGCGATTTCATCGTCACTCAGTGGACGAGTTTCATCGCCTTCATCAACTTGTGTCTCGATCAGTTGCGAAAGCATGTCATCGGTCGGGTTCTGGCGCTTTTCCTTGATGTAATCGAGGATGTACATGTAAAGCGTGCCAGTGCGCTGCAGGAAGTTCTGATCTGGTGGATTGAGTGGATCGATCGTGAGTGATGCGTCCACCCAATGGCGAATTGTCTGGTGGTCTTGTTGAGGAATGCCCAGAATTGAACAGATCACCTCAACGGGGAATAGCGCCACAAAATCGGCAACCCAGTCAAAGTTTTTTGAATCACCAATTGCGTCGGCCTTCTCTTTAATCACACGGTGAACAATGTGCTCGAAATTCTGAGCGGCACGCGGAGTGAACGCACGGTTTACGAGTTTGCGCATGCGCTCATGGTTTGGTGGATCCATAAACAGCATGTTGCCCGGGCCTTCAGCCACGGACTCCGCGTTTCCAAGGAACGGCGGCGCCGCACCCCAACGATTCGAATATGTCTCGTGGTCTTTTGACGCCTCGACAACATCGGCGTAGCGCACAAGAGAATAGAAGTTGTACTGCGGG
>CAIYHK010000227.1 GCA_903925985.1 uncultured Actinomycetes bacterium | reverse complement strand
GGCTTGAAGGCCGTAGCCATCTACCGCGACAACTGCAAGCTTGGTCAGCAGCTTTCAACTGCGAAGAAGGAAGACGACTCAGCAGATGCCAAGGTTGAGGCAGCAGTGGCACCGGTGGAGCGTGTGATTGAGCGCATCGTTACCCAACCAGTACGCCAGAAGTTGCCGCGCAGCCGCAAGGGCCGCACCTTTGAGTTCCGTGTTGCGGATTGCAAGGGCTTTGCCACAATCGGCGAGTACGACGATGGTCGCCCTGGTGAAGTGTTCCTCACAGTTTCCAAGCAGGGCTCAACCCTGAGCGGAATCATGGACGCCTTCGCCAAGAGCATCTCCTACGGCTTGCAGTACGGCGTGCCGCTACGTGCATTCGTGGAAGCTTTCGTGAACATGCGATTTGAGCCCGCTGGAATGACCGATGATCCGGACATCCGCATCGCTTCATCGATCATGGACTACCTCTTCCGTCGTCTCGCACTTGAGTACCTAACCGTCGAAGAGCGTGCCGAACTGAGCATCTTCTCGGTCTCTGAGCGCCTGCAGCCAACACTGCCCGGTGTCGAGGAGTCAATGGTTGAAAACCAGATGGGCACTGAGGTTGTTGCTGATCCGAAGTCGATTCCATCGGCTGACGAACTCGCAGTTTCAATCGAGCTTGGCGTGGCACCAACAGCGGGTCGCAACGACCACACGCCAGGCCTTGGTACTGCGCGTCACTCGGATGCGCCGATGTGCATGCAGTGTGGTGTGCAGATGATGCGCGCCGGCTCGTGCCACGCGTGCCCGTCATGCGGCTCGACCTCGGGTTGCAGCTGAGCGGCAATTAGTCAATAAAAAAGGCCCCGAGCGCAATGCTCGGGGCCTTTTAATTTGTGGGCTACTCCGCCGCTGCGGCAGCAGCGAATGCAGCTGTGATGATTTCCATCATCTTGTCGGTGAGTGAACCAATGTCTGGATCAATTGCGATCAAGTTGGTTGACACCGCGATGGTGACATCAAGGTCAGGAGCGAACAACGCCTCCGAACGGAAGCCAGGAACTCCGCCGCCATGGCTGTAGGTCTTGGCGCCAGCTTTTTCACCGACGCTGACGCCAAGGCCGTAATCGGAATAAGCCGAGGGCTTCAAGAACTCAACTAGTTCGTCATCGGTGACCACGGTGGTGAACAGCGAGCGGAAGATGCGTGCAACGTCATCGGCTTGAGCTTCAATGCCGCCACCGGTCCAACCAGCGGAACGCAACACAGCTTGTGGAGCCACCGTTACGTCGTAGAAATCTCCAACTGCGGCTTCTTCACGGTATGGCTGGTAGCCAGGAAGAAGGTCGATCGCAGCCTTCAGCTCACCTTGGACATAACCGGCAACACCATCTTCTGGTGAATACACCGTCGGCGCGAGATACGCATCGGATGCATCAACTGGTTCAAACAGCCTTGTACGCAAGAGTTCTTCAGCGGTCTTGCCGGTCACCTTTTCAATAACCAAGCCTGCAACCACGTGACCAACTGTGTTGTAAAGGTAGTCACCACCGGGTTCGTATTGCGGGCCGCGCTTGACTGCCCACTCGACGATCTCTTCTGGCTCGTATGGGGTTTCCATACGCAGGCTTGACTGAATGTAGAACTCGGGGTCGAATGCGAATTCGGCAAACCCGTCGGTGTGATTCAAGATCTGACGGATGGTGACCTTGTCGCCGTAGTCAACGCCTTCCCATACATATCCTTTAGCCCAGCCAGCTCCAAGGTAAGTAGAGACTGGTTCATCGAGCCCGATGAGGCCTTCGTCAACTAGTTGGAGGACAACGGCTGAAGTCATGGTCTTGGTGATCGAACCAAATCGGTAATGGTCGGTAACGGCCGCAGCTTGATCGGCTGCAACATCGCTCATGCCAACTGCGAGAGTGCGCTCAATCACGCCACCGTCACCATCGGGGAACAGGACCGCCATCGTGAGGCCCGGCGCACCGGAAGAGTCGAGGAATTCCTCGGCGGCGGTTTCAATCTCAACCATTGCGGCATCGATGTCGAGTGGCGGTGTGGCCTCGTCGCCTGATGAGCCACATGCGGAAAGCACGAGGGCCCCCGCGAGTCCGAAGCCCCCTATTAAGCGGCGCCAGTTGTTAACCATGATTTCCCCTTTTGTTCTCAATGAACATACCCTCAAGTGCAGGCTGGATACTGAAAAGTGCCAAGGCGATTGGAATTGGTAGCCCCCGATAATGGGCTAAGTTGCCTCTGTGAAATTAGAAAAACTCTCTAAAAAAATCGTAGTCAGTGCTGTACTTATTGCGGGCGGTTCGGCACTCAATGTAAGTGGTGCAAATGCAGTAGTCGAGATCCCGGTTGAGTCATTCGCGGGTCCGAATGCGGTAAGCGAGAACTGGATCGCAGGTGGTAATCCATCGTCGGCGTGCCTGACTTCGGGAAACGACACTGGAATTACGCCGATTCCGGGATGTGGACGTCCGCGGGAAGATGAAGTTGGTGCAGGCGTGTTGCGCCTAACTGCACCGTTGAATGACCAGTCGGGATACTTGCTGTACAACTCTCCACTCCCTTCCGGCGATGGCCTTGATGCATTTTTCTATGCGTCGCAGTGGGGTGGCGATGGTGCCGATGGAATCGCATTTTTCTTCACGGATGGTGCGTACGAATTAACTGCGCCTGGTGGTAACGGCGGCTCGCTTGGGTACGCGGTGAAGTATGCCACCGCACCGGACGCGCAAGAAGGCGTAGCCCACGGCCTTTTGGGAATCGGTTTTGACACTTATGGGGCATTCCATGGTTCAGATTCTGATGGCAATGGTTGCACGG
>CAIYHK010000226.1 GCA_903925985.1 uncultured Actinomycetes bacterium | reverse complement strand
GGTGCCATAGATGCGCTGCAGCATCGGGCCCTTCTCGCTCCCCCGCCAGTACGCTCCAGCAACCTTTTGCAGTGCAAAGTGACCGAGCCTGCCAGTTGATGGAACATGAGGCCCGCGGCACAGGTCAACGAATGTGTCGGTGTTTCGATACACACTGATCGCCTCACCGCTACCAACTTCACCAGCATCTGCCCCATCAGCTCCACCGCCAGTCACACGTTGAATGATCTCGCACTTGTAAGGCTGATCGGAGAACAGTTGCAATGCATCGCTCACCGACACTTCAGAGCGAACAAACGGCTGGTCGGCCTTGATGATCTCGCGCATCTTGTTGCTGATTAGATCAAGGTCCTCTTCTGAGAAAGTTTTGCCACCCGGAAGATCAAAGTCGTAATAGAAACCATCTTCAATAGCTGGACCAATTGTGAATTTCGAACCCGGAAAGAGTTGAATCACTGCCTGCGCCAACACATGAGCGGTCGAGTGCCGCAACAAATGGCGGCCCTCATCTGTAGCTGCGGTGATGATGGCCACTTGTGCCCCGTCAGGCAACGGAGCAGTTAGATCGGACTCTGCGCCATTGACAACGGCACCAACGGCGGCCTTTGCCAGCCCGGAGCCAATTGATTTAGCCAGATCGATTGCGGTTGCTCCCGATTCAAGATCCCTCTTGGAACCATCTGGAAGCGAAACCGATATCTGCGACATAACGGTCCCAATTCTACGCAGCAGACCCGAAGTTGAGCCCCCAATTGAGGCTGCGACTACAGGTTCACGCCCAGAAGGGCAGCTGCGTGACGAGTAGCGAACCCTGCGGCTGCGGCTTTGTCGATTATGTCCACAACAGCTGGTGTATCCAGATCTTCATCCAATGCGTTGCGCACATCCTGCAGAACTGACTCGGATTCTTGCGAGTCAGCAGACGCGGTCCATGCCGCTAAGCGCGCCGTGGCGGCGGGCATCAGCGTGTCATTCCACTCCCACTCGTTGCGGTAGTGGTTCGCGCTGATCATGAGACGAATTGCGCGTGGATCATGTTCGCGTCGAAGACGATCAATGAATACAAGATTGCCGAGACTCTTCGACATCTTGTGGCCATTCATAAACACCATTGCAACGTGCATCCAATGGCGCACAAATGGCTCACCAGTTGCAGCTTCGGATTGTGCTCGCTCGCATTCGTGATGTGGAAAAATCAGGTCGGTTCCACCACCGTGTAGGTCAATGGTCGTGCCAAGTTCACGTAACGCCAGCGCCGAGCATTCAATGTGCCAGCCCGGTCGACCCGATCCCCACAATGAATCCCAGCTCGGTTCATCAGCAGCAGATGGATGCCAAAGCACGAAATCAAGTGGATTCCGTTTGTATGGGTCATCCACGTTTCCGCCCCGCTCTTTTGCAAAAGCGATCATCTCTTCTCGCGAATAATGCGACACAGAACCAAACGATGGCGATTTTGATACATCGAAGTAGACCGACCCGCCCGCTTCGTATGCATAACCACGATCAAGAACCATTCCGATGAATCCACGAATATCCGATATGGCAGACGAAGCACGTGGCGCACTGAAAACGGGCAGCACATTCAGTGCTTTCATATCGGCTTCAAACCGCGCCTCTTCACCTGCTGCGAGGTCAAGGTAATGAACTCCAAGTTCGCGTGCTTTAGCAAACAGTGGATCATCGACATCGGTGACGTTTCGAACACACTTCACTTCATGGCCCATGTCAATCAAGCGTCGTTGCAAAACGTCATAAGCGACAAAAGTCGCAGCGTGTCCCAGATGCGTGGCGTCGTAGGGCGTGATCCCGCATGTGTACATCAACACTGTTGGATTCGGTTCAAATGACACCACCGAAGACTTCGCGGTGTCGTAAAGGCGCATCACCATCGTTTTGAAACGCTACTTGCGATCGCGGGGATCACCCTTGATGCCATTCAATTTGGGCGCAACTCG
>CAIYHK010000225.1 GCA_903925985.1 uncultured Actinomycetes bacterium | reverse complement strand
GTTGATGTCACGCTGCACCCACCATTCACGGACCTACGTTCGGTACAAACCCTTATAGATGCAGATCAGTTACGAATGTTCCTTGGCGCCCAACATTGTCATTTCGAGGACAAGGGCGCCTTTACCGGAGAGGTGTCGCCAGCGTTTCTTGGGAAGCTGAATGTGAAGTACGTGATTGTCGGCCACAGTGAGAGACGTGAGATTTTTGGTGAGTCTGATGAGCTCATATCAAAGAAGATTCACGCAATAATCAAGAACTCAATGACACCTATTATCTGCTGTGGCGAAACTTTCGCGGAACGCGAAGCCGGCGGAACTCTGGAGAAAGTCTTGGGTCAGATTCGCAGTGCGCTCAGTGGGCTGAAAGCAAGCCAGATCGAGAGTCTCGTATTTGCCTACGAGCCAATTTGGGCAATTGGAACTGGGGCAACGGCCACCTCTGACGACGCTCAAGAGGTATGCGCCGCCATCCGAACCGAGATCGCAAAGTTGCACAACAAAGGTGTTGCCGATCTCGTTCGAATTCAATATGGCGGATCGGTGAAAGCTGGGAACATTGCTGAGCTCATGGCAAAGCCGGACATTGACGGTGCATTAGTTGGCGGAGCAAGTCTCGACGCTGATGAATTCGCACGCATTGTTCAATTCCGTACGCACGGTGGTTGAGATGTTCGTCAAACCATCTTTTCGTAGAGGCATTGCGTCAGCGGTATGTGGAGTTTTCCTGTTGGGCGCATGTGGTGGTGGATCAGGAGATGCAACTACCACGACTGCATCAACAACAACTGTTCCCGCCGCGCCGACAGATCTTGTTGATTGTGCTGCGCTGATCGGGCTTGAATCAAGCATTGATCCAGCACTATCTAGTGACTTTGATTCGGGCCAAGTTGCGCGAGCGATGTTTGACGGTCTGGTTGATTACGATTTTTCAGATCCGCTCAATCCTGAATTGAAGCCCTTGGTGGCCGATGAGTGGTCATCTAATGCCGACCTAACCTCGTGGGCGTTTCATGTGCGTGATGGGCTGAAATTCTCCAATGGAGATCCTGTACTGCCGTCCAGTTTTGCTGTCGGTTGGAACCGTGCCGCGTCACCAGGCCTAGAGGCGAGTTATTCATATCTGTTTTCAATTGTCGAGGGATATTCAGAATTACAAAGTGGAACAGCCACAACCATGAGTGGGGTCGTGGCTGACGATCAAACAATGATGCTGACAGTCAATCTGGTCACTCCATCGCCAGAATTTCCTGCGATGGTCACCCATCCAGTGTTCTCCCCAGTGCCAGCACTTGAGATGGCCAAACTTGCGGATCAAAAAACTTGGTCAACAGGTGTGATGGTTGGCAACGGGCCCTACATGATGGCGGAAGCTGCCGATGATATCGGAGTCTCTTTGGTGCCAAATCTGGAATGGGCAGGCAACGTTTATGGTGACACCGATCCGATTCTGCAGTCAATCACATTTCGTGCGTGGATCGATGAGGCAACAGCATTTACGGCATTTGAAAATGGCGATTGCCACATCGCTCGCGTTCCAGTAGGGCAGTACGCCGAGATGGATTCCAAGCACGCGGTTGTGGATGACCTGTTGTACGGCTCAAACCACTTTGTATTTGGTTGGAATGATTCAAAAGTTGGCGGTGAAGACAACCTCAAATTGCGTCAGGCGATCAGTCTGGCTATTGATCGTGATCGGATTAACGAAGTTGTGTATGCGGGTAATCGCATGGTGGCCACGGGGCTCATTCCCCCCGGCTTATTTGGATACAAGCCCGACGAGAGTCTCTTCACCAATAAGGATTTGGATCAGGCAAAACGTCTATTGCAGGAATGGAAAGACCAAGGAAATTCACTCACTGATCCATTGAAGATTTCGTTCAACGCCAATGCCGGTCAAGAGGAAGTTGTTGCTCTGATGCAAGAGGATCTCAATGCAATCGGCATCGTGACTGTGCTGGATCCTCAATCGAATGATGTTTACTTCAGCAATCTGTATTCGACAGGCTGTGAACAAATTTGCCGTGCTGGGAAACTGTGGGTGTATCCAGATGCGTCAACAGCCTTGTACGAGCTGTTTTCATCGGAAACAATTGGTAATGGCAATCTTGGGCTCTACTCGGACACGATCTTTGATGAACTGGCGAACAAGGCGCTGGTTGTTGCAGACGCTGAAGATCGCGAGTCGCTCCTACAGCAAGCCGAAAGTCGGCTCTTGAACGACACAACCGGCTACCTTCCAATTACCTGGTACTCAGGCAATTACGTGTACGACCCGAAAGCCTTGGAAGAACTGGTTCAAACGCCCGTAGGGGCCATTGAATGGGAGCGCGTGAGCCGTCGGGCTAGTTGACTCGGCGCCCTTCGGGGCTGGCTGATAGCCTTTCAAACCGTGCGTGACATCGTTAAGTACCTAGCTCTAGTCCTAAACGTCGTATCCATGTTGGCGATGATTGTGGGCATTTTGCTGCACAGCGGGCGCGGTGGCGGTCTATCTGACATGTTTGGTGGCGGAGGCGGAGCCGCGCTCGGTTCCGCGGCGGCCGAGAAGAATCTCAATCGAATCACCACAGTGTTTGCACTGATCTGGATCTTTACGGTTATCGCGCTTGGCTTCCTGTTGGCGGTCTAAGGACCTACGACTAGGCTTCTAAATCCACGTCGAAGTGGCGAAATAGGCAGACGCACCAGCTTGAGGGGCTGGCGCCCGAAAGGGCATGGGGGTTCAAGTCCCCCCTTCGACACCACCGCGAAGGGCTGGCGCACTGTGCAGGATCGCATGGGGGTTCAAGTCCCCCCTTCGACACCACCGCGAGGTATCAGCTTTTTACGGCCCGTCCCGAATACATGTAGCCAAGGACCTTTGGACCTGGCATTGAGAAGTTGGCTGTAGCTTCCAGACTGAAGTGAGCATCGCGCATCAGGTCAAAGATGGGTCGATTCAGATTGCAACCGCCAAAGAGTCGGTTCTGGAGACCATTCAAGCGCTCTTGGCGATTTGCGATCTTGGGAACAGGGGAGAGACCGTGTTCTAGGAAAACCAGAGAACCTCCAGGCTTCAGAATGCGTCGTGCCTCGTGAAGTGCAGCGACTGGGTCGGGGATTGTGCAAAGACTCATTGTTGAGACCACAAAATCAACCGACGCATCGTCAACGTCTATTGATTGCCCGTCGAGCCCAACATATTCGAGACTGACTGGGTGTTTTGCGAGTCGCTTGTCCGCGTATTTTCGTGCCGAAGTAGCGGGATCAACTGCCAAGTAGCGATCAATGTCTGCGGGTAGATACGGAATGTTCGTTCCTGATCCAAAACCGATCTCCAGCACAGTGCCATGGACGGGATGAGCAGCAAAAAGCCGAGCCCGTTGCTTGCCAAAACCTTTGCTGCCACATGCCTTGTCAATCCCCCAAGGAAGGATTACGCGTTCGTACAAACCCATTTGAAGTGCAGTGTGCTGAGATCAGCCAAACACCAAAGGCAGTTGGTCGATTTCGCGCAGACCGCGACGGTATTTGAGCTCAAAGCCGGATTGAAGGGAATACTCGGGGATTCGCTTGTGCCACTCTCGCATCGCAACGCGAAGCTCAATGCGAGCGAGATAAGAGCCAACACAGCGGTGAATACCTGCACCGAATGCAACATGGGGGTTGATCTCTCTTGTGAAGTCCACGTCCATGGGGTTAGTAACGGTGGTGTCACTCAAGTTGATTGCAGCGAGACTCACACGCACGCGGGTACCTTTCGAAAGTGGGCATCCACTGACCTCGGTGTCTTGTCGAGTGATTCGCACCACGCTCGGCACTGGGGTTTCATAACGAAGAAGCTCTTCAACTGCGAGATGGATTAGATCCGGGTTATCAACAATCTGCTTGCGGTGCTCAGGATGCTGAGCGAGATAGGCAAATGCGTTTTCCAGCGAGTCAGTGACCGTATCGAGTCCTGCTGGAATAAAGAGAATACAGATATTCAGTGTTTCCTCGCGGGTGAGAATCCCTTCCTTTTCAAGCTTGAGGAAGTACGAAAGAATGTCATCGGTTTCCTTCGTCTCGCGTTCGGCCATCGCTGAATTAATGAAATTCACAATCCACATTGATGCTTCGCCTTGTTTAGCAATGCGTTCTTCGTCGGTATTGCCTGCAGGGCGAATCATGTCTTCTTTGACACGCTGAAATGAATCGAGCTCACTCATTGGTAAACCCATGAGTGTGAGAAACATCTCAGATGGGAATGGGAGTGCGAATTCATTAGAGAAGTCACAAGAGCCCCGCTCAATGAACTGGTCAATCAATCGGTTGACAATGGCAACGATCTGATCCTCGCGAGCGTTCATCAACTTGGGTGTGAACAGC
>CAIYHK010000224.1 GCA_903925985.1 uncultured Actinomycetes bacterium | reverse complement strand
GTGACATACGACATCAGATTGATCGGGTCATTCCAAACAAGCACGATCCAAGGGTTGTCGAGTGCGACATCCTGATCCGAGGTTTTCTCGGTGATGGTGGAACTTGCCGTGAAGGAAGGGATCACACTTCAATTCTGTAGCCTTGCCCACTGAAATGAACATCGGAAGCCGTCCCCTTGTGCCGTCCCGCTTGGCCGGTGGTGCCCACGGGTCGCGTCGCGCCCCAAAGTCGGTGGTCGGGGGATACATCGCCCTGACCAAGCCCCGAATCATCGAACTTCTCCTCGTGACCACGGTCCCAACCATGGTTCTGGCCGAGGGGGGCTGGCCTTCCACTTGGCTCGTAGTGGCCACGGTGATTGGCGGCACCTTGGCTGCCGGTGGGGCTAATGCCATCAACATGGTTATTGACCGCGACATTGACCCGTTGATGGAACGGACCAAGAATCGGCCCCTGGTTACCGGCCTGATTCAGCCTCGAGATGCCATGATTTTCGCCGTTTTGCTGGAAATTGCAGCCTTTGTGACCCTGTGGATAACTTCCAATCTGTTGGCGGCATCGCTGGCGGTCGCTGCGACCTTGTTTTATGTGCTCATTTACTCAATGTGGCTGAAGCGGACAAGCCGCCAAAACATCGTGATTGGTGGTGCCGCTGGGGCTGCGCCAGTGCTGGTTGGCTGGGCAGCGGTCACCGAAAGCCTTGGTTGGGCCCCATTTGTGCTGTTTTTGCTGATTTTCCTGTGGACCCCACCCCATTTCTGGGCTTTAGCAATCAAACATGTGGAGGAATACCGGGCCGCCAAGGTGCCGATGTTGCCGGTTGTGGCCACGATGGCTGAGACCCTCCGCTCAATGGTGATCTATACCGTGGCCCTGGTCGCCTGCTCTGGAGTGCTGGTTCCGGTTGCGGACCTTGGCTGGGTCTACATAGCGGTGGCATCCGTATCTGGGGCTCTGTTCCTTGGTGGAACGCTCCTCTTGGCGCGCCGACCCACGGAAGCTGACGCAATGAAACTGTTTTCGTACTCAATTTCCTACATCACGCTCATCTTCACCGCCATCGCCATTGATGTGCTTGTGAAATAGCGCACCTGTCTCACGTGATGTGTGACAAGGGGATTTACTTTTAAAGCGGTCTGCCTAAGTAATGTCAGATAAGGAAATCCACGGACTTCCGGCGTTCTCGTAACTCACGACGAGCCCTCCGGACACAAAGGAAGCTTTGCGCAAATGACCACCATTGATACGCACGCCGGAGCGAACTCGTCCGGCAGTGTCGCTGGTAGCGGCGGGGCGGCAGCCACGTTGCTTGCCGTGGCCGATTGGTTGACGTCAACAGACCACAAGAAGATCGGTCGACTCTTCATCGTCTTGGCCTCCGCTGGAGCATTGCTGTCTGTTGTTATCGGCGTGCTTCTCGGCTTTGAGCGAATGGACTCTGATTCGTTCCAGCTTTTTGCAGATGACAACATCGGCCAGTTCTTCACCTTCTTCAGAGTTGAACTCGTGTTTGGTGCAGTGCTTCCGATGCTGATCGGTATCGCAATTGCAGTGGTGCCAATACAGGTCGGTGCGCGATCAATTGCTTTTGCTCGCGGTGCATCGTTTGGTTTGTGGTCTTGGTTGGCAGGCATCGTGATGGTTGAGATTGCCTATCTCGGTAATGGTGGGCCTGGCGGCGGCAACGAAACAATGGTGGATCTGTTCCTGCTTGGAATGTTGCTGTTGATTGTCGGATTGGTGTTCGCCGCCGTAAGCCTCGTGGTTACAGTGCTCAATTCACGTGCGCCAGGTATGACTCTCGAACGCGCTCCGCTATTTGCATGGGGCGCTCTTGTGGGTGGATCGGCACTTGTTTTCACATTGCCCGCACTTGGTGCGAACCTGATTTACAACTTCGTCGACCACCGCAATGGACGTGTTGCATTTGGTGGCAATTTTGGAGTTGTTGATTGGATCGGTTGGTCTTTGAGCCAGCCACAGACCTACGTGTTCGTGCTTTTGGCACTCGCCATGCTGGCCGAGATCGCAACTGTTGTTTCTGGTGCGCGGCATAAGTTGCGTGGAGTTGTGCTTGCTGGAATCGGCATTGCAGCAACATCAGTTCTTGGTGGTGTCATCCAACAGCAGCAAACCATGGGCTGGGACGGAAGCCTCAGCGACAAACTGCGCGACTTCGTTCCGTGGGCAATTTTCAACTTGTTACCGATCCTCGGAGCGATGACGGTGCTCGGTGCCTCCATGTTCTTGCTGGTAACGCGTCGGCCACGGATCATCGCTCCCTTCGTGCCGGCATTGCTGAGTGTTGTTGCAGTAATCGTTGGAATGCACGGGCATGCGTTGTCCACCATCAGCAGCACCAACGTTGCAACCACTGTGTTTGAAGAAGCTGAATTTATTTTCGTGATGTACGGCGGTCTCATCGCAGTGATGGCTGGTGTTTCATACTGGGGGCCCAAGCTCTGGGGTCGCTTGATGCCAACCAGCGCAGTGATGGGTACAGGCGTGCTGGCGTTCCTTGGAACCTTCCTTGCTGGCCTTCCCTATTTCGTTGCCGGTTTCGCCGATCAGCCAGCCGGAGTTGCGAATGGATTTTCCTACGACGGCCCGCAGGAAGCATGGAATCTTCTCTCGACGGCCGGCCACGTGATTGTTTTGGTTGCGGTACTCGGATTTGTTGCCGCTGCGCTCACTGGATTCCGCAACGGTTCAGCCGCTGGCGACGATCCGTGGAATGCGCACACTCTTGAATGGGCAACTCCTTCTCCCGCACCAGCGGACAACTTCGCAGAGGTGGCGGTTGTGAAATCAGCAGAACCACTCCTTGATCTGAAGACCGGAGGTGCGTCATGAGCATTGCGTTGCCAGCAGGACCCCAACCATCACCGAACCGCCGTATCACGATCGGTACAGCAGTATTCGGAGCAGGCATCGCCGCAATGATCGGCAGCATGCTTGCGATCTGGCTCAAGTTTCGTGCAGATGCACCAACCCGCGAATCTTCTGATGGTCTAAAGATCATCAAGGACTGGTTGCCAGCAGATGTAGTGATTCCAGAAACGGCTACCAACGTGATGTTGGTAACGCTGGTTGTGGCTTGCGTGATGGGTCAATGGGCTAGTTACGCAGCACGACGCCATGACCGTAGTCATGCGTCTATTGCAATTGCTCTTACTGGGTTTTTTGGTTTGGCGGCACTGAATGCGCAGTTCTTCATCTTCCGCGAAATCGGAATCGGAGTTGCCGACAGTGCCTATGGCGCGATGTTCTTTGCGATCTGTGGTGTTCTTGCTCTCTTAATCACTATCGGCGTTGTTTACAGCGTTGCCGCCTGGTTCCGTGTAATTGGTGGTCGCGTCACTGATGGTGATGCGGTTTACGGACACGCTCTTTATTGGTACATCCTCACGGCTGCGATGACAGCAGTGTGGCTAGTTGTCTACGTGCAGAAGTAGGGCTGATGTTTACGACTGGATCGAAGTTCTACCTAGGTATATCCACGCTGGCGGCGATTGTCAGTGTTGTGTTCTTGATCACAAATGATCAAGTGGCACTCGGATGCGTTGCCCTTCTTGGGTTGATGGTTTCTGCTGGCATCATCGCGGGTGCGTCACTTGCATCGCGCGATGGAGGCGAGACCGAGAACGCAACTACGTCAGCAGCAGCTGACGCCGCTCCGACTTCATCGATCTGGCCTCTTGCGCTCACTCTCGGTTTAGTGGTGCTAATCGTCGGCATCGTTACTGAGCCCCTCGTGTTTGTGATTGGTATTGGTGTGATACTCGCCGCATTGGCCGAATGGCTTGTTCAGTCATGGAGTGAGCGCGCATCTGCTGATGGCAAGTTCAATGCCCTTGCTCGCAAGCGAATCCTCAACCCACTGGAATTCCCGATCCTTGCCACAGCGATTACCGGAGTAATTGCAATTTCCTTCTCGCGGATCATGCTCGCTGTTTCCAAAGATGGTTCAGCGATCTTGTTCATTGTGATCTCCACCCTGATACTTGTTGCGATCTCACTCTTTTCACTCAAGCCATCGATTCGCACCACAACTGTCGCCGCCATCGCCACGATTGGAGCGCTCGGGCTAGTGTCCGCAGGTATCACAACCTTCGGCATTGGTGAGCGAGAAGAACTCGTTATTGCCGCTGAAGAGGGTCACTACTCGCATCAAGAATGTGGTGAAGAGAAGTCCAAGTATTACGACAAGCATGTTGAGCGCACGGTGTCGTCCAAGTCCGGGGTTATCGCAACCGTGATTCTCAAAGACGGGGAGCTAACCGCCAAGGTCCTCGGCATTGGCGAGGGGCAAAAGCAAATCACTGTGCCGCGCGCCAACCCGACCTCGATCCTGTTCCAGAATCTTGATGACACGGACCACCGCCTTACCGCCTACCTGGGCAAGGAGCCGGTGGCTGAGGGTGTGACCGAGGACATCTTGACCTGCACCCAGATGATTGGCAAAGGTGGGAAACAGGTCCTCACAATCAAGATCAACAAGCCAACTTTTGCTGAAGGTCCGTACACTTTGACAGTGCCCGGCATCGAAGGCACTTCGATCGAAATGATTGTTCCGTGATGATGAGCAAAGCAGTTGAGGAAATCAAGGAGCCAACCGTGAAGAAGCGAAACCCGCGACGCGTAGTTGCCGGCCTTGCCGGGTTAAGTGGCGCGCTGTTTCTCGCCAGCTGTGCAAAGAACGCGCCCCAGGACACTTGGCAGCCAAAAGGTGAAAACGCTCAGAAGATTGATGATCTGCAAAAGCCAGTGTTTGCAATTGCGGGCGTTGTTGGCGTGATTGTTTTGGTAGCGGTTGCCGTTGTCATCTTCAGGTTCAAGGATCGTGGGCAACCGATTCCACACCAGACCCACGGCAAGCCAGTTTTTGAAATCACCATGACCGTGATCCCAGCGCTGATTCTTGCCGGTGTCGGTGTGTTCACCGCACGCACAGTGTTTGATCTCGCCAAGACCGATGACACAGAAATGATTATCAACGTCACTGGTCAGCAGTGGTGGTGGGAGTACGACTATCCAGTACAGGACGGAATCTCGGCGCCGATCATTTCTTCTGGTCAACTGGTTATTCCAGTTGGAACCAAGGTTTTGTTGCGCGAAACCAGCCGCGATGTCATCCACTCGTACTGGATCCCTGCGCTCAACGGTAAGCGCGATGCAGTTCCAGGGCGCGTGCACACGTTGCGCCTCGAAGCAGATGAACCTGGCATCTATGCGGGTCAGTGCACTGAGTTCTGCGGTTTGTCCCATGCCAACATGCGCATGGAAGCCGTCGCACTCTCTAAGGAAGACTTCGCAAAGTGGGTCGATGCTCAGCTCGCCGCATACCAATCGCCAACCGAAGGGTTGGCCAAAGAGGGTGAAGCTGTGTTTATCGCGCAGTGCTCACGTTGCCATCAGGTGAATGGTCTTGAGAATGCCAATGGCGACCCAATCATCTCGGCACCAGAAGAGAACGTGCTAGCAGGAGCTGCGCCGAACCTCACCAAGTTCATGTCGCGCAACACCTTTGCAGGAGCAACTTGGGATCTCTTGAACAAGACCTGTCGCGACAATGTATGGAATGCCACCTCGGAGGAATTTGGGGCCAAGTATTTGGCTGGAGTTTCAGCCGAATGCCTGAATGTCGCTGACTTGCGTGACTGGTTGCGTAATGCACCAGCCAAGAAGCCGATGTACGCAGACCCAACCAAACTCGCAGACACGGGTGGTCTCACCCGTGGAATGCCCAACCTCAACCTGACGGAGGACGACATCGACAAGTTGATGGCGTACCTTCTCACGCTTAAGTAACGGGAGATAAAAAAAGATGGCCATCATCGAGCGTCCCGCAATTGAAGGAGTATCGGTAGCACCTACCGTTACTCCGACTTCGGCTTTTGGCGTGTTGAAGCGCCCGACTGCGTCCACCGGATGGCGGTCATGGGTCTTCACCGTTGACCACAAGAAGATCGGCATCATGTATGGCGCCGTAGCGATGTTCTTCTTCATCGTTGGTGGTATCGAAGCACTTCTTATCCGACTCCAGCTCGCTGGCCCCGATGGCAAGATCCTCGATGCATCCACATACAACCAGATGTTCACGATGCACGCCACCACGATGGTGTTTCTATTCGTGATGCCAATGGCGTCTGCATTTGCGAACTACTTCATCCCGTTGCAGATTGGCGCCCGCGACGTTGCATTCCCGCGCATCAACGCTTTTGGTCTTTGGTGCATCGTCGCCGGCGGAATCATGGTCAACCTCGCTTGGTTCTTGGGTGGCGCTGCCGAC
>CAIYHK010000223.1 GCA_903925985.1 uncultured Actinomycetes bacterium | reverse complement strand
CCTCAACAGGGGAGAAGCTTGACGCATTCGAGCAGTTTCATCCCGACCGCATGGCGAGTCGCATCTTGGGCATGGGTGACATGCTCACGCTCATCGAAAAAGCCGAAGAGGTTTTCGAAAAGGACAAAGCAGAAGAAGCAGCTGCCAAAATTCTTGAAGGTGAATTCACACTTGATGATTTCCTCGAACAGCTCCAGGCACTGAAAAAGATGGGTCCACTTTCCGGAGTGCTTGGAATGATGCCTGGTGTTCCCAAGGAAATGAAGAATGCCGAGATCGAAGACTCCCAGGTCGCGCGTACCGAGGCGATCATCCGGTCAATGACCCCGCTTGAGAGGCGCAAGCCTGAATTGATCAACGGGTCGCGTCGTACGCGCATCGCCACTGGGTCTGGAACCACGGTTGCTGACGTGAACCGTCTCGTGAAGCAGTTTGAGGAAATGCGCAAGATGATGAAACGCATGGGCCCAATGATGGGTGGCAAGGGCCTTAAGGGCGCAGCGAAGGCGGCCGCAAAGGCGGCTAAGAAAGGCAAGCGCCCTCCGGGTGGCTTTCCCGGAAAAGCCAGCCCGGGGCAGGTTCCAGGCAACATGTTCCCCGATGCCTTCTCGGACTTTCCGGGCCTCCCGCCCTCCCGCTAGGCTTTCCAAGTCCCTTTTTAAGGGTTCGACCAACGAAAGAGTTTTTGATGGCAGTCAAGTTGCGCCTCACCCGCGTCGGAAAAACCAAGCAGCCGCAGTACCGCATAATCGCGGCTGACTCTCGCAATGCACGCGACGGTCGCTTTATTGAGATTCTCGGCACCTATAACCCACGTCAAGAGCCTTCAGCTCTCGCAGTGGACAATGAAAAGGCAGTCTCGTGGCTGCGCAAAGGTGCCCAGCCAACCGAGCGTGTGCGCAAGCTTCTCGAAATTTCGGGTGCTTGGGCTGAGTACTCGGCATCTAAAGGCAAGTGAACGACACCGTGTCGGATCACAATTCAGTGCCAGCTCCAGTAGCAACCGCTGTTCTTGAGCACATCGTTAAGTCAATCGTCGATGACCCAGATGCGGTTCGCATTGACCACAGTGAAAACCGCGGCAAGATTCGCCTTGAGGTGCGCGTTGCTGATGGTGATCTTGGTCGTGTGATCGGTCGCCGTGGGCGTACCGCACAAAGCATCCGTGCAGTTGTGCGCGCAGCTGCCACGCGTGACGAAGTCGAAGTCGACATCGATTTCGAGGACGACTGATCGTAAGGCCACTCATGGCCGCTAATTCTGTTCCCACCGGATTGCTCGAAGTCGGGCGTGTGGGCAAACCTCACGGTGTGCGCGGAGACCTGCACGTTTTTTTCACCACTAATCGTGACGAGAGCTGGGCGATTGGCGCTCAACTCTGGATTGCTGGTGACTGGCGCACAATCACGGCCAGCAAACCCCAAGTGGACCATTTCATCTGCCATTTTGCGGATTTTGATGTGCGTGAAGATTCCGCCCGCTTGACCAATGCGCCAATTTTCGCCGAGCCCATCGCTGATCCAGAAGCACTGTGGGTGCATGAAATGATCGGCGCGCAGGTAGTCGAAGTAAACGGTACTGAGCGTGGGGTTTGTGTAGCGGTGCTTGACAATCCAGCTGGACCAATCATGGAACTCGATTCCGGTGCCCTTGTGCCAGCAATTTTTGTGAAGTCATTGGATGAAGGCGTCGCCGTAGTTGATGTGCCCGATGGTTTATTTGAGCTTGGAGATGATGATGAGGATTGATGTATTCACATTGTTCCCATCGATGGTTGACACCTTCTGTTCGGAATCATTGCTGGGAAGAGCAAGAACTTCTGGCCTAATTGCACTCAGCTGCCACGACATTCGTAATTGGGCAACAGATGCACATCACACAGTTGACGACACGATCTTTGGAGGTGGCGCGGGAATGCTGATGATGCCAGAGCCAATTTTCAATGCAGTCGAGGCAGTGCAACCCGCACGTCCACTTTTCTTGCTCGGCCCTGGCGGCAAGAAGTTTGATCAACGCATGGCGCGCGACATGTCCGAACTTGAGGGATTCTCATTGCTTTGCGGTCGCTATGAAGGTGTGGACCAACGTGTCCGTGAACATCTGGTTGATGGTGAAATTTCAATTGGTGATGTCGTGCTCGGTGGCGGAGAGGTAGCCGCCTGTCTAGTGATCGAAGCCGTCACCCGCTTGTTGCCAGGTGTGATGGGAAATCTTGAATCGCCCATCACCGAATCTTTTGGTGTTTCTGGCCTGCTCGAGGAGCCTGCCTATACCCGGCCTGCGGACTTTCGAGGCTGGGAGGTGCCAGAGGTGCTGAGATCCGGGGATCACGCCAAGATCGCGCAATGGCGTCTGGCTCAAGCCCTGCACCGAACTCTGGCGGCCCGACCCGACCTCATTGAGGCCCGCGGCGGACTTTCGGAAGCCGAAAAGGCTCTATTGGAGAAAATTCCTCCGGTCGCCTATCCTTACGAGTCCCTTTGAACGGCACCACCCACAAGGAAGCCAGCGTATGAAGACCACAGATCTTGTAGACAATCAATACCGCCGCAGTGACCTTCCTGCTTTCGGCCCCGGCGATGAGGTAAAAGTTCACGTACGCGTGGTTGAGTCCGGCAAGGAGCGCATCCAGGTGTTCCAGGGCAACATCATCGCTATCCAGGGATCTGGCATCGGTGAGTCATACACCGTGCGCAAGCTTTCCTACGGCGTAGGAGTTGAGCGCACATTCCCAGTGCATAGCCCAATTGTGGCCAAGCTTGAAGTCCTGAAAAAGGGCGATGTGCGCCGCGCGAAGCTTTACTACCTCCGCGACCGCACTGGCAAGGCTGCCAAGGTTCGCGAAAAGCGCGATTCGTAATCGATCCTTCTCACACTGCGAACGTTTGTTGAGCACTGAAGATCTAGAGAACTTTGAATCCGAGCGGGAGCTTCATCTCGCACAGGAGTACCAAGACGTAGTCGGAATGTTTCGCTTTGCGATTGAAACCGAACGCCGTTTCTATCTCGCAAACGAAGTCGATGTGAAAGTTTCCGCCGACGGAGTACGCCCACTCGTAGAACTCACCATGAAGGATGCATGGGTGTGGGACATGTACCGCAAGAGCCGATTTATCCCGAACGTCCGAGTGCTCAGTTACAAAGACGTCAACATCGAGGAACTTCCCAAAGAAGATCTCTAAACCTGTCGCGCCGAGCGCGCGGTGCATGGGCGGAGGATTTAGTAGCTCGCCACTATGAGCGTTTGGGATACATGGTTGTTGCACGTAATTTTCATTTCCCCGGTGGTGAACTCGATGTAGTTGCAATTCGTGGTCGTGAATTGGTGGTCTGTGAAGTCAAAGCCCGCGCCAGCTCATCGCATGGTTCGCCGGCGGAATCAGTCACTCGGACCAAACAGGCACGCATTCGCAAAGGTGCTGTTGTTTATATACGTAATGCTGGATTGTCTGGAATGAAGATTCGCTTTGATGTCGCTTGCGTTCTCGGAACCGAACTCGAGGTCATCACCGACGCTTTCTAGGCGCCGACTTTTTCAATGCAGTTGGCGTGCGCCGATTCCAGCACGCGCGATGCCAGTGACGACGCAGGTCAGGAGCATCGCGAGGCACCGCAACTACGTGTCCAGTTCCAGCAGGTATCGGGCCATGGCAGCCTGGGCACACATATTGCTTGCGCGCTTCGTAGGGTTGCACCGCTTTGACCTCGACAGGGCCATAAAGGCCGTCCCAGATTCCCATTGCTCAGCCTAAAAATGCCCAAACCACAAGCGCGCATGCTGTGGCCACGGCAGCAATCACGAACCATATGTCCGTCTTGCGCTTTACTTGCTTCCTGGTCGGATCCAAGCCCATCACCTAAGTATCGTCGTTGTGATGGAGACGGTTGAGGTTTCTCGAAACGATCGTGTTTTCACCGTCACAATGAACCGTCCTGACCGCAAGAATGCGATCAACGGGACAATGTGGCGAGAGCTGACACAGGCGTTCACACAGATCAAGGAAGAACGCGAAGCCTGGGTGGTGATTCTGGCCGGTGCCGGGGAGAACTTCTCCAGTGGCGGCGATCTCACCGGGGGAAGCATGGGCTCACGGGAGCAGGCAATGCAGCAAATCACCGATCTGGTGGCGGCAATTCATCGCCTCCCGATGCCGACCATCGCCAAGGTACGCGGCTACTGCATCGGTGGGGGAATGGGCGTCGCGTTGGCATGTGATTTGCTAATCGCTTCTGAAACAGCAAAGTTCACGCAGAACTTTGCCCTGCGTGGAATGAGTCTTGACAGCGGTGCTTCGCACTCTTTGCCACGGCGAATTCCGATGCATCGTGCGAAAGAACTTGCATTCCTCGCCGAGTTCGTCGATGCAAAAGTGGCCGATGAGATGGGTTTGTTGAACAAGTTGGTCACAGACACCGAGTTGGATGCTGTGGTGGAGCAGTGGGCAAATCGGATCGCATCCTTGCCGCCAACATCAGTTCAGAACAACAAGCGTCTGCTTAACAACTCGTTGGGTATTTCAATGGAACAGGCACTCGAAGATGAGGCCACGGCCCAGTACCAGAACTGGTCAACAAAAGATTTTGTCGAGGCAATGCAGGCGTTCCGCGACAAGCGTCCTCCAAAGTTTGAGGGGCGTTGAGGTTTTTGCGCTTTGCCCTCGGTGGGGCATTGGCGCTAGCGGCATTATTGCCCTGCGGGATCGCAAATGCAGCGGAATCGACCACGACCAGCACGGTCGTAGCTGAAGGGTGTTCGCCAGAGCCAACAGTTCAAGCCGTGTTTCTGGGCAAGGTGTTGTCAATTGAAGATGGTGTTGTGCGATATGAAATCAATCAAGTGCGCGCTGGTTCATTGAGCGGGTATGCGGTAGAAGGCGAAGTCGATGTCTATTACGACGATGATGCAACTTTTTTGACTAAGGGTCGCAGTTACATCATTGGTGCCACACCAAACTCGCTGACCAACCGATTGTCGTCCAAGGTACGAGAATCAACACCATTGTTTGGTGGCGCTGAAGTAGCTGGCTCTGATGCAGACACCACTTGCCCAAAGTATGAAGATCCAGTGCGCACTCTTAAT
>CAIYHK010000222.1 GCA_903925985.1 uncultured Actinomycetes bacterium | reverse complement strand
TCAGCGCTTCATTAACAATTGCGAAAAAGTTAGGATCGTGAAGTTGCTTAGGGGAGACATTCACGCTCATGGTCGCGTCCTTGCTGCAAACGCCTTCGTCGATCCATCCACGTAAGTGTGAAAGCGCCTCAAGTAGCGCCCACGCGCCTATTGGGACAATAGTGCCGGTCTCTTCAGCAATAGGAATGAACTCGGCAGGGGAGACCATCGTGCCGTCCTCGCGTTCCCAGCGCATTAGCGCCTCGAAGCCCACGACATCGCCGAGGGTGATATCAATGATCGGCTGATGGAAGAGTTCGAGTTCTTCGCGTTCGAGAGCTCGATAAAGAGCGGTTTCTACGGCGAGGCGTTGGGTGACGCGTTCAAGCATTGATTCGTCAAATAGGGCCACACAATTGCGTCCGGCATGCTTCGCCCGATACATCGCTGTATCTGCATTGCGCAGTAATTCGTCGGGGGTAATCATTTGCCCCTTGCTGGCAACAGCAACACCAATCGACGCCGAAACAAAAACATCGCCCTGATCGACCGCAAGCGGTTCTTTGAACGCATTGAGAACATGATCGGCAAGCATCATCGCGTCAGCCACGCTGTATGTGCCTGGATCAAGTACTACGAATTCATCTCCTGCGATGCGCCCGACTATCGCGCGATCCGGAACTGCGTTGCTCAGTCGCGAAGCAACACTCATCAATACGTCGTCGCCAGTTGCGTGCCCGAGGCTGTCATTGATGGCTTTGAATCGGTCTACGTCAATGAACAGCACGGTCGGGCGCCTACTGGATTTCCACGCACTTTGTAGCGCCTCTGCCAGATACTCAATGACTAAGGGTCGATTTGGGAGCCCAGTCAAGGCATCGGTCTTAGCGGTGCGGACAAGGGCGGCCTGTGATGCTGCATTCGACCGAACTGCTTGAACTACTCGGAACATCACTGCTGTTGCGAGAACCGCTATGGAAATTGTGCGGACAACTCGGTCTGAGGTCGACTCTGGATTGGTGACCGAGAGAAAAATTACCGGAACAACCAGTGCAGAAGTTGTGACGACAAGTCTTCCAAGGAGGTTGTGGGAACTACGAATAGTCCCGTGATCAGTCAACTGGCTGATCGAAGGATGCATGAAAGCTGCAGCACCCACGAAGTAGCACATCACGTAGGGGGCATATGCAAAATGTTGCGCTATCTCAACGTGCCCCGATGTATCAATGGCGTAGAGAAGATCGCCCATTAACGAAAAGCCGATGGCGGATGAGAGAAGAGTGACCGCTGGTGTGCGAACTGCATCGGCAAAAAGGAGATAGGCGAGAAGCAGGACGACAACTGCGGATGCACCCGTTGTTGCACCTCGAATAATTGTGACAGTGGTTGTTTCACCCGTGATGTCAAGAGACGGCTGCAGTAATGAAATCCAAACCGTTAGCCAAACACCGATTGCCACGATTACGGAGTCACCAAGAACGCTCGACACTTCATGAGTGCCGCGTCGATTGACGACCACGAGTAGCCCGATCACCAACGCAAGTTGCGTAGCAAAGAAAAGCAACTCTGAGACAGCACGCATGGATTCATTCGGTGCGGTGTTGTTGCCGGCCACTTGTCCCGCGACTGAACACAACGCGACAACCAAGACCACGGGCCAAATGCGTCGATCTGGTTTGTGAATTATCGCCGAGGCGAGCAAAGCAACACCAAAGAAAACAGTGCTTGCAAGATAAAGCGCATCACTCACGGTCGCTGAAGGGATCACCATGTGGACGCATGCAAAAGTTGCGCCTGACAGAACCATCAGCCAGGAGACACGCGAAAACCCTTGCTGCGACACGTTTTTACGGTACTAGATGACACCTTTTGTAGTGCGTGACCCGTTAGCCTTGAAAGTAAGCGGATTGCCACTTCAAGTGTAGAAAGCCGCCCATGTACGTCACCCGACACTCACACATCGTTGACAAGCCACTTGTCGATTCTCTGTGGTCTGTCTATGAACGCGCCTACATTCGCACTGCCGAGGCCACGGTTACCCATGAGATGCTCGATCGACTTGAATTCGCTGACCAACTCGCCGACCACACCAACCGCGTTTGGGTCGTTTGGGACGAAGACCGCCCCGTAGGGCTGGCGCTGATATCGACCGATGTGAACCGGACTAGATGGTTGTCGGAGCGCTATTTCAAGATCCACTTTCCAGAGCGCTACTCCGCAGGGCAGGTCCATTACGTGGTCTGGGTGACCATTGACCCCTCTTATGTGGCTTCAGCGGCAATCGGAACACTGGCCAAACAGGCACTCGCTGTTGAGGCCGCAGATGGCGCCCTGCTGGTATTTGACGTGCCCGAAGTTAACCAGCCCAATGATGAGGGCGGGGCTGCTGAGCTGATGATCCGCCTAGCGCGCTCGGTTGCGGAAGCCGATCTGGTTCCTCTAAGTACACAGAGATACTTTGCGGTCGATTTTTCAGGTGCGATTTCAGCTGCGCCGACTAGCGTTGTGGACGATGAACGAGCACCGGACGCTCTCAACGTCAACGCGCGTCGCTAGAACGCACTTCCTAAATGCCTGACTCTGCCACGGCGGTAGTCGTCGTTCCCGGAACCCATCTGATGCCAACGCTGCTTGGCCCTCGCGATGAGTATGTGCGCCAGATTGAGCGCACATTTCCAAACACCAAAATTCACGTTCGTGGAAACGAAGTGTCAATCAATGGTGCGGAAGTTGGAAAAGTCGCAGGGCTTTTTGAAGAACTCGTCGCATTACTGCAGCGAGGAGCTCCACTTGATGCAGTGGTGGTGCAACGCGCAATCGATATGGTCAATTCCGATCAACGACCCAGTGCAGTTCTTACTGATGACATTGTGAGGCCGAGCAAAGGTCGCGCCGTGCGACCCAAAACCGCGGGGCAGAAGCGATACGTCGATGCGATTCGCGAAAACGTGATTACGTTCGGGCTTGGGCCCGCAGGAACTGGTAAGAGTTGGCTTGCGGTCGCATGCGCAGTTCAAGCGTTGCAATCAAAGCAGGTACAAAGAATCATCCTCACGCGACCCGCGGTTGAGGCCGGCGAGCGGCTGGGATTTTTGCCAGGCGACTTGATGGCCAAAGTGGATCCGTATCTACGTCCACTGTTTGATGCTTTGCAGGACATGATCGATCCCGAAGTTATTCAGAAATACATTGAACGCGGCGTTATTGAAGTGGCGCCATTGGCCTTCATGCGTGGACGCACCTTGAATAACTCATTCATCATCTTGGATGAGGCACAGAATGCATCGCCTGAACAGATGAAGATGTTTCTCACCAGAATTGGGTTTGGCTCGCGATGCGTGATCACTGGCGACACCACCCAGGTTGATGTGCCAGGTGCACGAAGCGCACTGCGCGGTCTCGAACGCGTATTGACTGGGATTGATGGCCTCACTTTTGTTCACTTGGGTGCAGGTGATGTGGTGAGACATCGCATAGTGGCAGACATTGTTGCCGCATATGACCGCAACTCACAGCCGGCACGACCAGCAGCAGAGGCAACCGATGGCTAACCGTATGCCCGGTCTCGGCAGACGACGACGCAAAGGCGGAGACGGCGATGTCGAGGTCTTCTGTGTTGATGAACAAGCTGACTTGACACTTGACCTTGAGCGATGGCGCAAACTTGCACTGGCTGCATTGCGGGCCGAAGGCGTGTCGGGCCAGGCGGAACTCACCGTGGTCTTTGTTGATGAAGATCACATGTCTGAACTCAACTCGCGTTACATGGGAAAAGCTGGCTCCACAGATGTGTTGGCGTTCCCAATTGATGCCGTGGAAGCTGAGCCCAACAATGGTCCGGGTTCATTTTCCAGAGGTCCTGATCGGCCAGAAACCGATTTCTCTGACTTGCCTTTGCTGCTTGGCGACGTAATTGTGTGTCCGGCTGTTGCGCAAAGGCAGTTTTCCTCGCACGCAGGCACGCTTGATGATGAAATCGCATTACTGTTAGTGCAGGGGGTTCTCCACGTCATGGGGCACGACCACATGGAGCAGGATCAGCGTGAAACAATGCAACGGCGTGAACGTGAAATCCTCGTCGCCAGCCACTGGATGGGCGACCCGCCACCAGACTTTCGACAAGACCACCCCGAGGACACTGATTAATTGATGTTTGCTGCTAGCCCGACTACGGGCGACATCGCAATGATCATGACGATCTTGGTGTTGCTTGTCCTTCTCATCTTCATGTCGGTGGCCGAGATGGGATTATCACGAATTTCAAGACCAAAGGCTTCGGCAATCGCCGAGCGTGGAGCCAAAGGTGGCCCTGCACTCTTACGATTAGTTTCGGATCCCGCCCATTGGGTAAATCCTTTGTTGTTGTCGGTGAACATCTGCCAAACAGTTCAAGCCACTTTGACTGGCGTTGTGGCGGGCCGTCTCTTTGGGGCGACTGGCGTAATCATTGGTGTCGTTTTAAACGTGCTCGTCTTTTACGTTCTCGCAGAAGCGGTGCCAAAGACCTATGCGGTGCTCTACCCGGAGCGCGCATCACTGTTGACTGCACGCCCCACGCTTGCGCTCGTTGCATTTCCACCACTTCGTGTAATCGCCACCGGCTTAATCAAACTCACAAACGTGATCGTCCGTGGCAAAGGACTTCAAGAGGGCCCGTTCGTAAGCGAACAGGAACTACTCGGCATTGTTGAAGTGGCCGCTGATGACGAAGTAATTGAGCAAGAAGAGCGGCAATTGATTGAATCAATCATTGAGTTCGGTGACACGGTGGTGCGCGAGATCATGGTTCCAAGCCCAGATATGGTCACTGTGAGTAGCGACGCAACGGTTAGTAGCGCGCTTGATGTAGCTATCAACGAGGGATTCAGCCGCATGCCTGTACTCAATGCTGAAAACGATCAAGATGACGTGGTTGGAGTTCTTTATGCGAAAGATCTCATGCGTGCCGAACGTCAAGGTTTAGGCGTGCAAACCGTGATGACTCTGGTGCGGCAAGTACGGGTCATACCTGAAAACAAACCAGTCGCGCGGCTTATGCGCGAAATGCAGGCCGAGAAATTCCACCTCGCAATCGTTGCCGACGAATACGGAAGCATCGCGGGGATGGTGACTCTTGAGGATTGTCTTGAAGAGCTGGTTGGCGAGATTGTTGACGAACACGACACCGAAGATGCTGAGATCGAACACCTTGCAAACGGCGAGTACCTTGTCGAAGGCTCTGTGAGCGTGGCGGACATCAATGAACTACTGGCGGTGAATATTCCCGATGAGGAATGGGACACAGTCGGTGGCTTCATTTTTGGCACACTTGAGCATGTGCCCGATGTTGGAGAATCTGTTCTGCTGGATGGATGGAAGTTTGTGGCCCATGAAGTTGATGGCCGGCGAATCCGCAAGGTTCGCATCGTTGCCGAAATGATTGAAAGGTAGGGGAGATGGAAGTTCGTCTTGATGGAAAAGTCGCTCTCGTGACAGGAGCGTCGCGGGGTATTGGCCGCGCAATCGCCAACGAGTTCGCAGCAAGTGGAGCCAAAGTTGTTCTATCGTCGCGCAAGCAGGCGGATCTCGAGGTCGTGAAGGCTGAAATCGAAGCAGCCGGTGGTGTGGCAAGTGTTTATGCAGCAAATGCAGGAGACACCGATGCGGGTCGCGCGTGTGTTGAGCACACCCTGAAGACCTACGGACCAATTGACATTCTCGTAAACAACGCCGCGACCAATCCTTACTTTGGGCCGACCCTTGGCGTAACAGAGAGTCAGTACGACAAGACCTTTCAAGTGAACTTGCGAGGTCCTTTGTTCTGGATTCAGGCCGCTTGGGAAGCATCGATGAAGCAACACCCCGGAGTGATTCTAAATATCGCGTCGGTTGGCGGGCTCCGCGCCGAAGTTGGTCTTGGGCCGTACAACCTCACGAAAGCCGCGTTAATTCATCTCACGCGTCAATTGGCAGCGGAACTCGGTACCTCACGAGTGATTGGAATTGCACCTGGGCTTGTGCAAACAGATTTTGCCGAAGTTCTGGTAAATAGTTTTGGCGAGCGACTCGCCGCCGAGTTGCCAACCAAGCGATTGGGCTTGCCCGAGGACATTGCCAAACTCGCCACATTTTTGGTGTCCGATTCAGCATCGTGGATCACGGGTGAAACCTTTGTTATCGATGGCGGCGCTGGAGTCGTCTAGAGCGAAAGCGCCCGACGGTCAATTTTCCCACCTGGGGTTCGAGGCAGACTCTCGACTTGCTTGAGTTTTTTCGGAATTGAGAATCCTGGAAGTGTTGCACTGAGGAATTCTTTTAGTGCTGTGTCGTCAATGGGTGCTGATGCCTCAACGACAGCGCAAACAATGTCGCCCCATTTCGGGTCTGGCGCGCCGAAGACCGCACAGTCGCTGATTCCCGGATAGGCGAGTAGCGCCCGCTCGACCGCGTCGGGCCAAACATTTTCCCCGCCGGTGATAATCATTTCCGTGCGACGACCAAAGACAGTCAGGCTGCCGTCGCTCAAGATCTCGCCTGCATCACCAGTGTCAAGCCAGCCGTCGTTCGTGAAGGGACTGGAGGCGTTGCGGTAGGCGCGCATGAGCATTGGGCCCTTCACAAAAATCGCGCCATCATTTGCAATTCGAATTTCAACATGCCTTAACGCATGACCGTTGTAGGCAATTCCACTGCCGGTCTCAGTAGAGCCGTAGGTCGCAATTGCATTTGATGGGCGTTGGCTTGGTGGCTTTGCTCCACCGATTAATACGCGGTGGAAAGCGTCGCTTTTGATTCGATCAAACATCGTGGGCACAACCGAGATGAGATTCGCGCCGCCTTCTGTGGCGACAGCTATGGAGTTGGCGCTGGCATCTTTGGCAATTGTGAGTGGTATGTCGAGCAGCAGACTTCGTACCACTACGGCGAAACCACCAATGTGCGCGACAGGAAGACACGCAAGCCAATGTGCACCGTTGAGCCCGATGCGATCATGGCAAGAATCCGCCGAAGCCTTAAGCGAGTCAAGGGTGTGGACGACGCCTTTGGGCTCGCCAGTTGAGCCAGATGTGGCAATGACGAGTGCATCGCCGGCTTCGGCCGGCTCACCATCTTCAATTTCGACAAGCTCGGTGAGTGAGGTCTGGACGTGTGTGGGACGAATTGCAGCAAGAATTCGATCTCGCATGGTGCTTGGCCACCTTGGATCAACTGGAAATACCGCATCCCCTGCATCCCAGGCCGTACGGACAACGTCAACGAATTCTTCGTTGAGTGGGAGGTCCACGGCGATCAGTCGTTGCACACCCCTCACGCTATTTGCTGATTCGCACATTGATGGAACACGAGATGGGAGAATTGAGAGGTGAAACTATTTGCTAATCGCTGGTGGCTCGGTTCAAGACCGCGAACTCTGCCGGCGTCAATCGTGCCTGTGGCGATCGGCGCAGGCTGTGCAGTTGGGCTCGGCCAAGTGAGTTGGTGGCGTGTCGTGCCTGCACTGATTGTGAGTCTGGCGCTCCAAGTTGCGGTCAACTATGCGAATGACTATTCAGATGGGGTCAAGGGAACCGATGAGAATCGTGTCGGCCCGGTTCGTCTCGTGGGTTCTGGCCTTGCCACTCCTCGTGAAGTTAAAAGTGCAGCAATCGTTGCCTTTGCTGGAGCTGCTGTGGCGGGTCTTGTTCTGGCGTTGGCGACAACACTTTGGCTAATTCCCGTTGGGGTTGCTTGCATTGCAGCGGGCTGGTTCTATACCGGGGGGCCAAGCCCTTACGGGTATGCGGGCCTTGGCGAGATATTTGTCTTTACGTTCTTTGGGTTACTCGCCACAGCGGGAACAACTTTTGTTTTGTCGGAAAAAGTAACGGGCCTTTCACTGCTCGCTGGTGCCACCACGGGATGTCTGGCCTCTGCCTTACTTGTGGTTAACAACCTGCGCGATATCCCCACTGACACACTCTCGGGAAAGCGCACACTTGCGGTGCGGATTGGAGATGCGCGCACACGAAATCTTTATACATCGCTCGCCATCGGGGCATTGGGCGGTGTTGTCGTGTGTGCCGCAATCCGGCAGAGTGCATTAATTGGCGTTGTCGGGTTCGTGTTTGCCGTCGGGCCGATTCGCTCTATTCGAAGTGGTGCGACTGGTCAGGCATTGATCGCGGTGCTCGGCATGACTGGTCGCTTGCAGCTCTGGGTGGGTTCCTTGCTTGCCCTCGGCCTTGCTGTTGGTTCCTGATCAGGTGGAAAATTCAGCAATTAAGCGCGCGACTGCTTGTGGGTCTTCTAACGGAACCGAGTGACCTGCGCCTGGAACTACTGCCAACTGGGCATTGGATCCGATTGACGCTCTCATTTCTTGATTCAAGCCAACAAACTTTTGATCACGCTCCCCAACAATCAGCAACACCGGCATCTTGAGCTCGCCCAAGCGGGACCAAAACGATTCCTGTGCGCCGGTACCACAGAGCTTTAGGGATCGAATTAGACCGTCGGCGGTATTGGTCAATCGTTCGGCTCGTTGGTTATTCGAAGAATCGAGGCCAGCGAACATGGGCATTGCCATCCACTCATCTACAAATGCTTCGACACCAATTGACCCAATTCGTTCTGCCAGATCTGAATCCGCCGCGATTCGAGCATCGCGTTCGGCGTGGTCTTGTATGCCTGGTGACGCACTTATAAGTACGAGTCGTTCAACTTCCTCAGGAAACTGCAGGGCCGCATGGAGCATGATGCGTCCACCCAATGAATATCCAACATACGTAGCTTCACCCGCAATGTTGTTTACTGCTTCGGCGGCTTCTGAGCAGTTGAAGGGGAGCATCGCGGCGTCGCCATGCCCAGGGGCATCAAAACTGATGGTGTGAAAGTCGCTTCCCAAAAGAGATATGACGGGGTCCCATGCATTTTTGGTCTGCGTGAAGCCGTGTAGAAGCGCTACGCGTGCACCCGCCCCTTTTTCGATGTACGGCAGGAACATCAGTCCCGCTCCGCCATGCGACGCAATGCGGTTTCAAATACTTCAACTTCTTGCGCTCCAGGAATTTGCCACGCACCATTGACCACGAATGTGGGTACTGCATGAATGTCAAAATCTTTTGCCCGCATAATTCCAGCCTTCACTTCATCTGCGAAAGCGTCCGTAGTGAGGACTTCGCGTGCCTCAGCCGAATCAAAACCAGCATCTTCGGTGAGACTGACCAGTGTGTCTCGGTCGCCGATGTTCTTTCCTTCCTCAAAGTAGGCACGCATCAAACGCAGATTGAGTGTTGCTTGAGCATGGGAGCCGTGCGCTGATAGGGCCCACTCAAGTAGGCGATGGGCGTCAAAGGTGTTGGCTCGTAACGCACGATCCATCCGAAAGGTGATTCCGTCACCGGCGGCAACTCGTGTGACGTGACCGATGATCTGCTCCGCGCGTTCAGGACCCCCAAACTTCTTGGCATAACCCTCGCTGACGGGTCTCGCTTCGCCCACTTCGGCTGAAGGATCTAACTGGTAGGGGCGATATACGACTTCCACTGGCAGACTTGGAAGGTCGGCTTTCACGCGCTCAAGTGCTGCCTCAAATCGGGTCTTTCCGATGTAGCACCAAGGGCAAATGACATCAGACCAAATTTCAATCAACACGAATGCAACGATAGAGCCATGACCGCCACCCTTCCTCGCCCTGAAGATATTCAGGCTTCTTTCTGTGCGGTGATTGTTGATCAATGGGCAAATGCTGGCATTACACACGCGTTCGTAGCACCAGGCTCACGGTCCACGCCGTTGGCCCTGGCTCTAGCCGAGGAGCGACGAATCCGAGTGGAGATTGTTCATGACGAACGCTCAGCAGCATTCATGGCGCTCGGTGCGGGGCTTGCTACCGGTGCTCCCGCAATAGCGCTTTGTACGAGTGGAACTGCGGCCACGCACTTTCATGCCGCAATTGTTGAAGCCGATCTGAGTGGTGTGCCACTGATTGCATGCACTGCAGATCGCCCGCCGGAATTGCAAGGCATTCGCGCCCCGCAAACGATCAACCAGAAGAACTTGTACGGCGATTCAGTGCGGACGTTCATTGATCCCGGTGTGCCCGTATGGGATGGACGCGGTCAATGGCGAAACTTTGCTCGTCAGGCCTTTGATGCAGCGACTGGTTTTGGTCGCGGGCCCGTGCATGTGAACTTGCC
>CAIYHK010000221.1 GCA_903925985.1 uncultured Actinomycetes bacterium | reverse complement strand
GGATGAATTCAAGTCACTCCATAGCCGCAAGATCATCGAAGACGAAGTGCTCTGGCGCGAACTCGAGTACCGCTACTCCGAGTACTTCAAGGGTGGCACTGGCGCGAATGCGATCAAGGCACTCATCGAGTCGATGGACTTCATCAGCGAAGAAGCAAAGCTTCGCGATGCAATTGAAAACGGTCTGAACGGCAAGCCACTTTCGGCACAGCGCAAGCAGAAGGCGATCAAGCGCCTGAAGATTGTTGCGTCGTTCAACCAGCGTGACGAAGACGGTCGCTTGGTCAATGACCCCAGGGCAATGATTCTCGATGTGATCCCCGTGATCCCACCAGAACTTCGCCCAATGGTTCAGCTCGATGGTGGCCGTTTTGCTACCTCGGACTTGAATGACCTTTACCGTCGCGTGATCAACCGCAACAACCGCCTCAATCGCTTGCTCGATCTTGGTGCCCCCGAGATCATCGTGAATAACGAAAAGCGCATGATGCAAGAAGCCGTTGACGCGTTGTTCGACAACGGTCGTCGTGGCCGCCCAGTTACTGGCCCAGGCAACCGTCCGCTCAAGTCACTGTCTGACATGTTGAAGGGTAAGCAGGGTCGTTTCCGCCAGAACCTTCTCGGTAAGCGCGTGGACTACTCGGGTCGTTCGGTCATCGTGGCCGGCCCAACCCTCAAGTTGCACCAGTGCGGTCTGCCGAAGTTGATGGCACTTGAGCTCTTCAAGCCTTTCGTAATGAAGCGCCTTGTTGATCTTGAGCTTGCTCAGAACATCAAGAGTGCAAAGCGCATGGTTGAGCGTCGTCGCCCACAAGTGTGGGACGTTCTCGAAGACGTAATTAAGGAACACCCAGTTCTTTTGAACCGCGCACCTACCTTGCACCGTCTTGGTATCCAGGCATTCGAGCCAGTGCTCGTTGAAGGCAAGGCAATCAACCTGCACCCACTCGTGTGTACCGCGTTTAACGCTGACTTCGACGGTGACCAGATGGCAGTCCACCTGCCGCTGTCTGCTGAAGCTCAGGCTGAAGCACGCGTGTTGATGCTTTCTGCGAACAACATCTTGTCGCCAGCGTCGGGTCGTCCGATCGTTACTCCTACCCAGGACCTCGTTATCGGTGGTTACTACCTGACCGAACTCGTGGACGATGCCAAGGGCGCCGGACGCACGTTCCGTCACTCGTGGGAAGCAATTCGCGCTTACGACGAAGGCTCAGTTGCGTTGCACGCACCGATCAACATGCTCACTCCTTCACAAGGTGAGGTCAAGGGAACAACGCGCAAGACCACCGTTGGTCGACTCCTCTTTGAAGAGGCGTTGCCTGAGGATTACACCTCGCGCTTTGGTCACATTGAGTTCCTCGTGAAGAAGCGCGAGATGGGTCTCATCGTGGAGCGTTTGTCCGATAACTACGGCAAAGCAGTTATCGCTTCGTCGCTCGACGCGATCAAGAACGTCTGCTACCGCTACGCGGCACAGTCGGGCCTTACCGTTTCGATCGAAGACGTCCGCACACCAGCTGACAAGCGCGCGATTCTCGACAAGCACGAGAAGGACGCCGAGAAGGTTGAGAACCAGTTCAAGCGCGGCATCATCACCGACGGCGAGCGTCGTCTGCAGGAAGTGCGTATCTGGAACGATGCAACTGCTGAAGTGCAGAAGTCAATGGAGAAGGAATTCAAGGCACAGCGTTTCAACCCAATCGACATGATGGTTGGATCCGGTGCTCGTGGAAACATGACCCAGATGCGTCAGATCGCAGGTATGCGTGGCCTCGTGGCTAACCCACGTGGTGACATGATTCCTCGTCCGATCAAGTCGAACTTCCGTGAGGGTCTCGAAACCCTTGAGTACTTCATTGCAACTCCGGGCGCCCGTAAGGGTCTCGTGGACACCGCACTTCGTACCGCTGACTCGGGTTACCTCACGCGTCGTCTTGTTGACGTCGCCCAGGAACTCATTGTCCGTGAAGACGATTGTGGCTCCACACTCGGCGTTTGGGTGGAAAACGTTAAGGCTGACACTGCCAATATGCGTGCCCATCTCGACACCAAGTTGTTTGGTCGTGCGTTGTTGAACGACATCACACTTACCGATGGCACTGTGATCGAGAAGAACACAATTTTAAATGACGTCCAAGTGGCAGCACTCCGCGACGATGCATCGGTTGACCGTGTGCGCGTGCGTTCGGTCCTCACATGTGATGCTGAGCTCGGTATTTGTGCACTTTGCTACGGCCGTTCACTGGCAACTGGTAAGTCAATTGAACTCGGTGAAGCCGTTGGTGTTATCGCTGCACAATCAATTGGTGAGCCGGGTACCCAGCTGACCATGCGTACCTTCCACACCGGTGGTGTTGCAGGTAAGGACATCGCCGGCGGTTTGCCGCGCGTTGTTGAGCTCTTCGAAGCACGTACCCCACGTGGTTCAGCGCGTCTTGCTCGGGCAACTGGTGTTGTTCGCATCCTCGCTGATGAAGGCAAGGGCATTCCGGTAAACATCGTTGACGACAAGGGCGAAGAGCATTTGATTCTTCTCCCAACGGGCTCACGCCCAATCGTTAAAGATGGCAATGAGATCAAGGCCGGCGATCCAGTGACCGATGGTCCGTTTGATCCGAAAGAGATCATGGAGATCAAGGGCATTCGCGAAACCCAGTTGTACCTCGTGGAAGAAGTGCAGAAGGTTTACCGCGATCAAGGTGTGTCGATTCACGACAAGCACATTGAGTTGATCGTGCGCCAGATGACCCGTCGCGTTGGTGTGCAGGAGCCCGGTGACACCGGCTTCCTCCCCGGCGAGCGTGCGGATGCGAAGGTGTTCCGCGATACCAACCGTTCAATGGTGGAGCAGAGCCTGCGTCCCGCCGAAGGTCGTCCGGAAATCATGGGTATCACCAAGGCGTCGCTCGCAACCGAGTCATGGTTGTCAGCGGCATCGTTCCAAGAGACCACGCGTGTACTCACCGAAGCAGCAATCGACGGCCGCTCGGATCACCTGCTTGGTTTGAAGGAAAACATCATCATCGGCAAACTCATCCCGGCTGGTTCGGGCATGATGCGTTACCGCGAGTTTGATGTTGATGCTCCGGACTACGAGCCGATGGCGTTCTACTCAAGTGATTCCACCGAGGATCCCGCTGCGTACCTTGCAGGCTTGCAAGGCACATACGTCGCCGAAGAGGCTTCCGAGTAATACCGATTGCAGTATTGCGCCGAAGGCTGAGATGCAGATCAAAAAATCTCTCTTAGCTTTCGGCGTGGTTGCCGTTGCAGTTGCTGGCCTACGGGTTGCTTCGGCTGTATCAACTACTTCTGAAGCACCGTTGATTCTTTGCGCGAACAAAAAGACTGGCGCATTGCGTCTGATACCTCGTGGCAACTGTACGACTGCAGAAACCAAATATGAAATAAATCGCACCGGTCCACAAGGCGCGCAAGGTCTACGCGGACCCGCTGGTGCGAATGGTACAAACGGTCGCGATGGTGTGGATGGTGTTGACGGCGAGGATGGCGAAGACGGTGTCGACGGGCTCAATGGCGCCGATGGTGCTGATGGAGCACCTGGTCAACCTGGCGCTGATGGAGCAGACGCGCCGATACCGCCTTCGATGAGCTACAGCGCCGATCAACTGCGCCGCGGTGCATGGTATGAAGCGCCTACCGTTCCACCAGCTCCAGTTGTTGCAGCAAATGTTGGTGTTGAGCCGACGCAAGCGGTGTTTGATGGACAGAACATCTGGGTTGTCAGTTCGAGTGGCTATTCGGTATCGCGTATCAACGCGCGCACAAATGCAGTCACCACTTTTCCATTGTCTTCCGTAGCAGGGATGTATCCGACCGGAATCGCGTTGATGTCCAACTACCCCATAGAGAGTGTTGATTACATCGCCGTTGGTTTCAGCAGTGTCGTATCCAATAGTGGAAGTTGGTTCACCACGAACAACGGGATAATCAAACGCTTAGGTCTTGATGGCACCGAGGTATCAGGTTTCACAGCCGTTCAGTATGGCGGTCTAAGACACTTACTGACTATGGATGCGTTTTATGTTTGGAGTGTGCCTTCAACAAGCTCGAGCATGTTCGGGCTCTTCGGCGACACGCTTCAATACAATCTGGATTTAGCTCCTCCTGTGGAGGGCTCCGTAATTTCAGTTTCCGCATATGCATCTAACATCGATTTTGTTGTCGTTGATTGTGCGTGTGCCGAAGGAACCGGATGGATCGCACGATATTTACCAAGCACGCCACCGATGCTTATTGATTACATTGGACCGTTGGACTATCGACCAACTGATTCAGTGCTGACAGGTAGTGCTCTCTGGGTGCTATCTGAAGAAGCGGGCAAGCTGACCAAGATCCCCCACATTGGCGGCGGTACGCAAATTGACTGGACCATCAGTGATGTAAGTGCACCAACTGCGATGGCCACGGACGGCACCGATGTATATGTGATCAGTTCAAACAACAATTCGATCACACGAATTAAAGGCGCAAATGGTGCAGCCTCGACGATCTACTTCGACAACAATGTGAGCTATCGCCCGGTGGACATCGTGTTTGATGGCACCTACTTCTGGGTGGTCAACGGTGGTAGCAGCAACGTGGTCAAGGTTGCACCGTGGTGAGCAAGAGCATTTCGTAACACCCATTTGTTTTCATTTGAACTCCCTTAATCAAAGGAGTTCCCCATGGATCCAAAGTCCCCACGTAATTCAAAGTCCGCCGACCAAGTCGCCGATGATGTCCGCGCTCTTGCTGCCCGCGTAGCCCGAGGCGAGATCGGCACTGCACGAGCTTGGGGTGGGGCAGATGTCTGCATTGTGCGAAGGCCTCGAAAACCCTCGGAGTCCAGTTGGGGCTCTGAACCCAAATATGTGGTCACTAAGTATGTGGCCGAGCTGTCATGGCTATTTGAGGAATTGCGCGACATTTTCTATCAACTTGGCGGCGATATTTTCGGCTGGAAGTACGACTTCTTTGGCAGCCTTGCCGATGCCGC
>CAIYHK010000220.1 GCA_903925985.1 uncultured Actinomycetes bacterium | reverse complement strand
CAGCGTTTTCTGCAATCTGCTTAATTGGGGCTTCGAGTGCGCGAGCAACCATGCGGGCACCGGTTGCTTCGTCGCCGGTGAGCTTTTCAGCTGCGGCAAGGACTGCGACCTGAGCGCGAAGGAGTGCCACTCCACCACCGGGAACGACACCCTCTTCGATTGCGGCCTTGGTTGTGCTCACAGCATCTTCAATGCGGTGCTTCTTTTCCGTGAGCTCCACCTCGGTTGCAGCGCCGACCTTAAGAACAGCAACGCCACCTGACAACTTGGCGAGGCGCTCTTGTAGCTTCTCACGGTCGTAATCGGAATCGGTGTTATCGATTTCGGTCTTGATCTGGCTGATGCGGCCCTTGATGTCGTTTTCATCACCGGCACCTTCGATGATTGTGGTTTCATCCTTGGTGATGAGCACCTTCTTGGCACGGCCGAGAAGATCGAGTGTGGCGTTATCCAACTTCAGACCAACTTCTTCGCTGATCACTTGACCACCTGTGAGGATTGCCATGTCTTGCAGCATCGCCTTGCGGCGCTCGCCGAATCCTGGTGCCTTCACTGCGGCACTCTTGAAAGTGCCGCGGATCTTGTTCACTACGAGAGTTGCGAGTGCTTCGCCTTCGATGTCTTCGGCGATGATCACGAGTGGGCGACCACTCTGCATGACTTTTTCCAGCACTGGGAGCATGTCGCGCACGTTGGTGATCTTGTTAGCAACATAAAGCAAGTAAGCATCATCGAGAACGGCTTCCATGCGATCGGTGTCGGTCACGAAATAGGGCGAGATGTAGCCCTTATCGAAACGCATACCTTCAACAAGGTCCATCTCCATGCCAAAGGTCTGGCTTTCTTCAACGGTGATAACGCCGTCTTTGCCAACCTTGTCGATTGCATCAGAGATCGTGTTTCCAATTTCTGGATCTGCTGCCGAGATGGATGCAACTTGAGCGATCTGCTCTTTTGAATCCACTTCCTTAGCAAGAGCCTTGATGCTCCCAACAGCGGCGGCGACTGCTGCTTCGATGCCCTTCTTCAGGCTCATCGGGTTTGCGCCAGCGGCGACGTTGCGGAGACCCTCACGAACCATTGCCCATGCGAGCACGGTTGCAGTGGTGGTTCCGTCACCTGCGACGTCATCGGTCTTCTTGGCAACTTCCTTCACCAACTCAGCGCCAATGCGCTCGTATGGATCTTCGAGTTCAATTTCTTTAGCAATCGACACACCGTCATTGGTGATTGTGGGTGCGCCCCACTTTTTGTCGAGTACTACGTTGCGACCCTTGGGTCCGAGGGTTACGCGTACGGCGTCGGCGAGCTTGTTCATTCCCGCTTCGAGACCGCGACGGGCCTCTTCATCAAACGCAATCAACTTGGCCATGGTTTACCTCCAAATAGGGAAAATCGGGCGGTTAGCACTCTAGCGACCAGAGTGCTAATCCCACCACCCCGGGCCACAATCGCCTTGCGGGCCAAGGAATTCAGCGTTTTGCCTCCCCGGACCGCTAGGGGTGCACTCATCTAATGACACCAAGCCAAAGGGGGCATACCATGGCAGAAATCGAGGCCGAACGATTCGACCTGTACCTCGGGTTGAAGAAAGCTTTGGGTGATGACATGGCTGACAAGTTGATCAACCACCTTCCGCCAAGCAAGTGGAGTGACTTTGCCCGACAATCCGACATGCTCGCCCGATTTGATGACATGGACGGGCGATTTCGGTTAGTCGACCAAAAGTTTGACCTCATCGAGCGGAGGTTCGAACAGTGGGAACGAAGAATTGATCGATTGGAAAATCGGATCAGGGTGCTCACCGGTTTCATGATCACCGTGGGATTGGCGCTAACTGTGATGTTCGTTCAGCTCAACATGAGCATTGCTGCATTGAGATAACAGCGCGAGGACGTTCTAGGACGCGCCGCCCGCAACTGCAGGGATGATTGAAACAGTCAGGCCCGCAGCGACTGGCGTATCTAAACCTTGCAAGTAACGCACATCGTCATCATCAACAAACACATTGACGAACTTGCGCAGTTCACCTGAATCATCAAGTAGACGCTCCGCAAAACCGGCATGTGCCTTTTCAAGGTTGGCAATCAATTCGCGCAGAGTTGCGCCTTCTACCTGCACCGATGACGCGCCTCCAGAAAGTGGGCGCATTGTTGTTGGAATTCGAACTGTTGCTGTCATGACAAAAACCCTACCAATCAAACAGCGTTTGGCGCCCGTCGTTGGTCCCACGGTGCAGCTGATTCAATCTGGCTTGCGAGTCTGACCAACAAGTCCTCTCGATTAGGTGCGGCAACAAATTGCACGCCAACCGGAATCCCTTCAGGTGTCATGTGAAGAGGCAAGCTCAGGGCGGGCTGGCCCGTGATATTGAACTGTGCGGTGTACTGCAGGATTTGCTGAACATGAAAGCCGCCATCGGGGCCCGACAACCAGCCGATTTCGGGTGCTGGGGTCGAAAGCGTAGGTGTCACAAGGATGTCAAAATCCCCTGAGTCCATTGCGGGGGTCTTCCACCAACTGGTCATCCGTCGTGACCACATGTGCATCAACCTCACAGTGTTGATGTAATCCGCGGCAGAAACAGCTTTGCCCATCTCACGGAAGAACAAATTGTCGGGTTCAAGATTGGTTTCATCGAAGGTAATGCCAAGCAGGAACTCGAGTGCCGAAAGATCCGCATGCAAAGACGCCGTGATGATTCCAACAAACAGATCGGAAAACTGCGCTTCTGCCATT
>CAIYHK010000219.1 GCA_903925985.1 uncultured Actinomycetes bacterium | reverse complement strand
TTCCGCGGGCGTTAGCGCGAGTCGCACTTTCTCTGCGGAGGAGTGCATGGGCGAAGAAACCACATCGCCAGAATCAAAAGAAGCCACGTGGCGTCCGAATCCAAAAAAGAGTTTTCGCGACCAGCTTGATCAGATTGAAAAATGGCGTAGCTACTTTGGCTGGGAGCGGATTGCGATTGCCATGGCCGGTGTCATTGCTTGTGTGATTGCTGCATGGTGGGTCTTCCATACTCCGCGTACTCCCGTTGAGCAGAGCATCCCACTTGCCAGCGTGGTCACACAGCCGCCAAAGGCGGCAACCCTGATGGTGCACGTGCTGGGGGCAGTTCAAAAACCCGGTGTGTATTCACTGCCAGATGGGGCGCGTGTTTTTGAGGCCGTATTTCTTGCGGGCGGTTTTACCTCTGAGGCGGATCAGCCAGCAATCAATCTCGCCGCCACGTTAAGTGACGGCACACAGATCTATGTGCCGGCCATCGGTGAGCCAGCGCGGAGCCTGCCTAGTGGCAGTGTGGGTGGAGATCCAGCGTCATCCACTGTGAATCTAAATACCGCGAGCGCGCGTGAACTCGAACTGCTGCCCGGTATCGGCCCAACCACGGCTCAGGCAATCATTCAGTACCGAGAGGAAAACGGTCCGTTCCAATCCGTGGATGAACTCTTAAGGGTTCAGGGAATTGGTGATGCGAAATTGAACGCGATCAGAGAACTGATATCGCTGTGATCAAGAGCCCCACGCCAACACCAGCAATCACTGCCAATGCCAGCGGAACAAACGCAAACATCCATTCGCGCCATGTTGCTATTGGTCGCCCAAGAGTGCGTCGTGTGGCGAAAATTCCAAGTCCAGTCCAAAGGCCGAAGCTCAGTACAAACGCCAACACGTATTTCACAGTGGAGCCAGATGTTGGTGCACCAAAGATCGGCAGGAACGGCATTGCGAGAGTGAGGATTGCGAATCCTCCGAGTCCACCGGTTGCGCCATCAACCGTGTTGCTCCAAATCAATCCCAAAAGGGTTGTGGCCAACATCAGAATCATGGCCACCAAATTCCCCTTGCGGCGAATCATGCGGCGATGGAAGGCGATGCCGTCAGGCACGAATGGCTTGCGACGAATCGGTCTACTTTCGTCTGCTTGCACGGTTGCCATGACTCGACTCTATTTGTGTTGACCCACTGAAAACCGACATGCGCGTACGTGTGGTTCGTTATGTGGTTTGTGGTGTTGCTGTTTGGTCCGCATTATTCGCACTGCTAGCCAAATCCGAATGGAAAGAACTCCGAAATGTTTCAAGCTTCGATTTTGCTGGTGTTGCCAAGCTCGTGACTGATCCTGAGCCGGGTCAATCAACACGAGTCATATTTGAAATCCGTGGCCAACGATTCGTTGCCTACCTATACGGATCCAGTGCAGGGCGTGTGTCACGAGCATTGGCAGGGGAGTGGGTTTATCTTCATGGCAGGACAACTCCTGGTGCCCCGGGTTATCTCGCGGCACGTCATGTTGTCGGTCGGATTGAAGTAGACGCCATTGATGAGCGGGTACACGCGGGCTCTCCTTTGGCTCGCAGTGCCAACAATGTGAGGCGCGCGATCTCTGAAGGTGCGGAGTCAATGTCTCCGGCGAATGCCGCCCTGTTTACGGGTTTGGTTATCGGCGATGATCGCAACCAGTCGCAGGAAATGATTGCGGATTTTCGTAATGCTGGTATGTCGCATCTCACCGCGGTCTCAGGCCAAAACGTTGCGTTTATTCTTTCGGTGTTCGCCCCGTTGTTGGTGCGACTCGCACCACGGCGTCGAATGGTGGCAACTCTGCTCATCGTTGGGTGGTTCGTTCTCCTAACTCGTGCTGAGCCCTCTGTCTTGCGTGCTGCTGGAATGTCCTTGATCAGTGCGCACGGATACATGCGGGGTCAACACGTACGCACCTTGGGCGCACTGGCTGCATGTGTTGCCGTGTTGCTGTTGGTTGATCCGTTGCTTGCATGGTCACCAGGTTGGTGGTTATCGGTGTCGGCGTCACTGGGTATATGCACACTCGCCAAGCCGATCGCAGATCGGATTCCTGGTAACCGTATTGCCGAGTTGCTTGCTGCAACCCTCGCTGCCCAGGTAGCCACACTTCCGGTGAGCCTTTTCTACTTTGGGCAGTTGGCGCCACTTGGTGTCTTTGCCAACATGCTCACAGTCCCAGTGGCGGGATTGGTGATGTTGGTCGGGTTTCCACTCGGGCTTATTGCCGGGCTGGGCCCAGAATCAATTGCGTCAATTGTTATGTATCCAGTTGAGTTTGCCGTTGCATGGATCGCACTAATTGCGCGGTTGTTTTCATTGTGAGGAGACACCCATGTGCGAGAGTTGAAGCATGCCGGTTCATCTGATCACGGGCGATGACCCAAGTCTCATCAGCGCCCAAATCACTCAAACCGTTGCCACCTTGGCAGGCGAAAACGACACCGCATCCGTGCTCGAAGACCTAGATCTGGGCGCGGACACAATCGATGAGCGAGAGCATGCAGTCAATCTGGTTATTGCGTCACTCGCCACTCCAGCATTCCTCACACCATTACGAATTGTGCTTGTGCGTAATCTCCAGGCGCCAACCGCCGCCGAACTCGGCTCCATCGCAGCAATGCTCCCCGACATTGATCCCACGGTCGAGGCAGTATTCGTGTCGCAAGGTGGTCGATTGGCCAAGGCATTCACTGATGCCTTTAAGGGAGTGGGTGGTGTTGAGATCGCCACCAAAGTTCCTGATCGGCAAAAGGATCGATCGGTGTGGGTCGAGGAGCAATTCAGTCATGCGGGTTTGAAGTACGAGCCAGGTGCGATTGCTGCGGTGATGAGCTGGATCGGTAACGAGCCGGGCCGATTGATGAGCGTGATTGACACTTTGAAATCCACCTTTGGGGTCAAAGCAAAACTTTCCGCCGAAGACATCGCGCCTTTTCTTGGAGCCGCTGGCTCGGTGGCGCCTTGGGATCTAACCGACCCGATCGACAATGGTGATACTCGTAAAGCTCTCATGATGCTTGCTCGCATGCTTGCCGGGAATGCTTATGCTGCGATGCAGATCATGGCGATCCTGCGCGGACACTACGAGCCAATGCTCCAACTCGATGGGGCAGTTGTATCGAATATGGACGACGTTGAGTATCTGACCGGCAAGAAAGGTTTTCGTGCCGAGAAAATCTGGTCACAGCAACGCAGGCTTGGAAGCGAGGGAGTTTTCCGCGCTATCGAATTACTCGCTGAAGCCGATATCGATCTGCGCGGAGGAAAAGATTGGGACGACAACCTCGTCCTAGAAGTTTTGGTAGCGCGACTTGCGCGCTTATCGCCACCAGCGGCTAAGAGCCAAGGGCGAAGAGTTACTTCGAAGCGTTGAGCTTCTTCATGAGGCGGCTCTTACGGCGCGCGGCCTCATTCTTGTGAATCACACCTTTGGCTGCTGCCATGTCGAGGCGCTTCACTGCAGTACGAAGATCTGCGTCAGCATTCTCTGAACCCGCGCTACTAAGAGCCTTCTTGGTGCGGGTCTTCAATTCGCTCTTTACCGCTTTGTTGCGCTCTTCGCGCTTTGCGTTGGTAAGAACTCGCTTTTTCTGACTCTTGATATTCGCCACTGCTGGCAACCTCTCGGTGTTGGTCCGGATGGAATGAAAACGTTTTCCCTTATTTGGGAGCCTTGAAAGGCTAGCAAGAAGCACTCTGTGAGCCCAACCCACGAAGATGAGACGCAAAAGCGCTCAGGAACCCTATTTACAAGGGTGGCAACTAGGCTGAATGAACTCATGGATCTGGCCAAAATCCGCAACTTCTCGATCATTGCGCATATCGACCATGGGAAGTCGACACTCTCTGACCGCATTTTGGAGCTCACGAAGGCTGTTGACGCGCGCGAAATGAGGGCCCAGTATCTCGACTCAATGGACCTCGAGCGCGAGCGTGGGATCACGATCAAGGCGCAAAACGTGCGGGTGGAGTGGAAGGGTCATACCTTTCACCTAATTGACACACCCGGTCACGTTGACTTTGGATACGAGGTGAGCCGATCACTGGCGGCGTGCGAGGGAGTCGTACTCGTGGTCGACGCTGCCCAAGGCATCGAAGCACAAACCCTTGCTAACTGTTATCTCGCGCTGGAGCATGACCTTGAGATCGTGGCAGCACTCAACAAGATCGACCTTCCTGCCGCAGACCCAGATCGCTACGCGATGGAAATTGAAACGGTGCTCGGAATTCCCGCTGAAGATATTCTTCGAATTTCAGCCAAGACTGGCGAAGGAGTCGATCTACTTCTGGATGCGGTGCTTGATCGCATTCCTGCGCCGAAGGGTGATGCCGATGCTCCTCTGCAGGCGCTCATCTTCGATTCCCAGTACGACCAATATCGTGGCGTTGTTTCAAGCATTCGTGTTATGAACGGCACCCTCACTGCGGGATCAAAACTGCAGTTCATGAACGCCAATGCAACTCAGGATGCAGTTGAAATTGGTGTGCGTCGACCCACACCAACTCCCGTGGCAGAACTCGGTCCCGGAGAAGTGGGATATCTGATCGCTGGCATCAAAGATGTTGGCGAGGCGCGAAGTGGTGAGACCGTAACCATGTTGAGCCGTCAGGCCTCGGAACCGCTGCCCGGATACCAGGATCCAAAGCCGATGGTTTTCTGTGGGCTTTACCCAATCGATGGTGACGACTTTGAGTTGTTGCGCGAGAGCATCGAAAAGTTGAAACTCAACGATGCTTCAATCACTTACGAACCAGAAACATCAGGCGCTCTTGGATTTGGATTCCGATGTGGGTTCCTTGGTTTGTTGCACATGGAGATTGTGAAAGAGCGCCTCGAGCGCGAATTCAACCTCGCGTTGATTGCGACGGCTCCTTCAGTTGAATATCGCGTGCGCAAGACCAATGGCGATATTGAAATTGTTGATAACCCTGCTGACCTGCCACCAACGCAGAATATCCAGCACATTGAAGAGCCTTATTTCCGTGTGAGCATCATCACGCCAAAGGAATACACCGGCACGCTCATGGATCTGTGCCAATCGCGTCGTGGTGAACTCGGCAAGCTCGAATATCTCTCACCTGAGCGGGTTGAGATGCACTACCAAGTTCCACTTGCGGAAGTTGTGGTTGATTTCTTTGACCAAATGAAGAGTCGATCACAGGGTTATGCATCATTGGACTACGAACTCTCTGGCTACCGCGAAAGCAATCTGGTGAAGGTTGACTTGTTGCTCAACGGACAGCCAGCTGACGCATTCAGCACGATCGTGCATCGTGACAAAGCCTTTGACTACGGGCGTCGGATGTGTGAGAAGTTGAAAGAGCTAATCCCACGGCAGATGTTTGACGTGCCGATCCAAGCGGCTATTGGCGGCAAAGTGATTTCACGCGAGACCGTGAAGGCCAAGCGTAAAGATGTTCTCGCTAAGTGCTACGGCGGCGACATCACGCGTAAGCGCAAACTGCTGGAGAAGCAAAAGGAAGGCAAAAAGAAGATGAAAGCAATTGGTCGCGTGGAAATTCCAGGCGATGTGTTCATCTCTGCCCTCAAATTGGACGATTGACCGTGTCGGATTCCGGCGCCACCTTCAGGTCCCTCAAGCATCGCAATGCACAGCTCTTCTTTTTTGGGTTGATGATTTCCAATGTCGGCTCGTGGATGCAGCTGACCGCCACTTCAGTTCTCTTGTATGAATTGACCGGCGATGCAACCACGCTCGGTGTGAACGCTGCCGCTCAGTTTCTACCGATGTTGCTCCTTGGCATTTGGGCGGGGGCAATTGCTGATCGTGTGAATCGGCGCCGATTAACAATGATCACGCAAGCGGGCATGGCGTTGCAGGCGTTCCTTCTGGCCGGGATGGTGTTAATTGGAAACGTAAATGCGCCTGCGGTTTACCTGCTGTCGCTATTTCTTGGCGTGGTCAGTGCAATTGATAACCCAGCCCGACGCGGGCTTGTGATTGAACTCGTGGAGAAAGATGACATTTCAAATGCAATGTCACTGAACACGGCAGTGATGACCGGGTCACGCATCTTTGGTCCGGCGTTGGCGGCGTTATTGATCGGACCACTCGGGCCTGGATGGCTGTTCTTTGGCAATGGTGTTTCATTTGCCGCATTGATTGGCTCGATTGCGGCAATTGACGAACGCAAGCTCTACCGCACACCTCCAGCACCACCTGGTGGCACTCCGGTGCGCGACGCATTTCGATATGTGCGTGGCCACTCAGAACTGTTTCCGGTTTTCGTTACTTTCTCCGTGGTTGCCACATTTGCTTTCAACTACAACGTGTCGCTTCCCAAACTCGCTGATCAACGATGGGATTCCCCCGACGCTTACGGTTGGTTGTTGGCCGCGGTGAGTTTCGGAAGTCTGCTCGGTGCATTGGTCGGTGCAAAGCAGCACACGCTCACATACAAGTGGTTCACCCTCGCTGGGGTCATGCTGGCAGTAGGGAACATCTCAATGGCGTGGGCGCCGAATCTGCCTCTTGCATTCATTGCGGCACTGCCACTTGGTGCTGGTGGCGCAGCGTTTGTTGCGGCCAGCAACTCGATCTCGCAATACGACGCTCCTCCCGACATGCGCAGCCGGATGCTTGCACTCGTTGCCGTGGCATTTCTGGGTTCAACTCCGATTGGTGGCCCAATAACTGGCTGGGTGGCAGATCATGTGAGTGTTGAGTGGTCGCTTGGCTACGGCGGGGTCATAACCTTTGCTTGCATGGCATGGTTGACATTCAGAACGGACGTGGTGAAGTGAGCACGGCAATTCACTGGTTCCGCCGCGACCTTCGCGTGGCAGATAACCCATCGTTGGCTGCGGCATGCTCCCACGGTGAAGTTATTCCAGTGTTCATTCTCGATCCTGAATTCATGGACCGACCCGTTACGCCCCGAACACATTTTCTATTTGCTGCGTTGCGTTCGCTGAATGAATCGCTCAGTGGTTCTTTGGTGTTACGGACCGGTGCGCCAGCTGAGGTGTTGTCCGAATTGGCGCGCACAACCGGAGCTACAGAGGTTTATTGCGCGAAGGATTTCGCACCATACGGTCGGCGACGCGATGGAGAAGTTGCTGCGGCCCTAAAAGAGCACGGAGTAAAGCTTCGAGGAATTGGATCGCCATATGCGGTTGATCCCGGGGTGGTGCTCAAAGATGACGGCACACCGCTGGCTGTTTTCACGCCATACTTCAAGCGTTGGATGAATATTGGATGGGCAGATCCGATAGAGACTCCAAAAGCATGTTGGGCAACAGGTGTTGCATCTGAAAACCTGCCAGACATCGAAACGACTCCTCATTCGCTTCCCATAGCAAGCGAGAAAGCTGCATGGGAGCGATGGGATGTTTTCTCTGGAACTGCACTCGCTGGCTATCCCGATAATCGAAACTCGCCTGGTATTGATGGCACGAGCATGATGTCGCCATATCTTCGTTTCGGTTTGGTTCATCCACGCCAATTGCTCGCAGAATCTCACCCGCATGACGTGAACAAGAGTTTTGTCAGCGAGATCTGTTGGCGCGAGTTCTATGCGGATGTGTTGTTCAACAAACCACAGACAGCGTGGGAAAACTTGCAAGCAAAGATGAACGTTCTTCCGCATGACACAGGGTCAATCGCCGAAGAGCGATTCAAAGCGTGGTGCGCGGGCCGAACTGGCTATCCGATTGTTGATGCTGGTATGCGCCAACTACTTGCCACGGGTTGGATGCACAATCGGGTTCGCATGATCGTGGCTAGTTTCCTCGTCAAGGATCTGCACTTGCCGTGGCAGTGGGGTGCGCGTTACTTCATGCGTCACCTTGTTGATGGTGACTTGGCATCAAACAATCACGGCTGGCAATGGACAGCTGGTACGGGCACAGATGCAGCTCCTTATTTCCGCGTGTTCAACCCAACGATGCAGTCTGAAAAATTCGACCCACCAGGGGACTACATCCGTCGGTGGGTGCCAGAACTCGAAGACTGCCAAGCAATTCACGCCCCTTCCACAGCCGATGCGGGTGTCCCTTCGGGTTATGTAGCGCCGATAGTGGACCATTCCGTGGAGCGAGATGAGTCGCTTCGCAGATACAAAATCGTGTCGGGCAAATAAACTCAATGCCGATGTTGGACGAGCGCAAGACCGCGATCCTGATGGCTGTTGTGCAGGAGTACATCGCCACGGCTCAGCCTGTTGGCTCATCGCACATCGCCCAAGTTTCAGGAATCAAGGTTTCGCCTGCAACGGTTCGAAACGACATGGCTTCACTTGAACAAGATGGTTACCTTGCTCAGCCCCACACTTCTGCGGGGCGCGTGCCCACGGACAAGGGGTACCGGTTGTTTGTCGACCAGATTGCTCCCCAGGGTGGTGTTGATGCCCAGACCCGTCAACAAGTCGGCACATTCTTTGATTCAACACACGGCCGCCTTGAGGAACTGCTTCAGAACACAACTCACCTTCTTGCGGACCTCACCAAATATGCCGCTGTTGCAGTTGGGCCCAAAGCTGAAGTAGCGGTAATGCGCTCGGTTCAAGTGGTCGGATTGAGTGCGTCTAACGCAACTGTTGTTGTGGTGCTCTCAAATGGTTCGGTTGAAAGTGCCACGATTGAGCTTCCTGATGGTGTGGGGCAAACCCACCTAGGCGCAGCAACTGTGCATCTTTCAAATGCGCTCGTGGGCAAATCGATGTCTGGTGAAATCAACGTGATGGCAACGGGCGAGGACCTCGTTGATTCAATCTGCAAGCGCGCGATGGACGCAATCGTCTCTCACGCCACAGATCAACCGGTCTACATGGGTGGCGCCAGTGCGATGGCCCGAGCAGTTGATGCAGTTGACACT
>CAIYHK010000218.1 GCA_903925985.1 uncultured Actinomycetes bacterium | reverse complement strand
GTACTCGCGTTCGCCATGGTTTGAGTTGTGGCCATGGTTGGCCTGCGCTTCACGAACGTGCCGATGTGCCTCGTCGTGTTTGGGGCGTGTGATGACTTCCGGGGCGGTCCCTCGAGAGGCATCCGAGAGCCAAATTCGTGTTTCATCACGAGTGATTGCAACTACTACGAACTTTCCATTCAGATCCGTCAACATGTTCGACCTCTTTTCATTTCACTTCGCCTTTCACCCTAGGTCCGCAGCACTAAGGTCATTGATCGAGGAAAGGAACTTGGTGAGCGATTACAAATCTCCCGAAACGCGGATCCTCCCGGAAATTACTGATGAATCTCGGGCGTTCTGGACTGGTGGTGAGCGTGGTGAACTACTGATCTACAAATGTCTCGATTGTCAGGGCTTAATCCATCCACCGGCGCCGGCTTGCTATCACTGCCAAAGCATCAATGTTGCACCCCGACCAGTATCAGGTAGAGCAACCGTTGCTGCCAAGACCATCAATGTGCATTCATTCAACCCCGCCATGCCATCGCCATTTTCTGTCGCAATCGTTGAGCTTGAAGAGGACGCTTCAACGCGGTTAACCACAAATGTGATTGGTTGCCCACCAGAGTCCGTACACATTGGAATGAAAGTTCAAGTTGAGTTTGAACATTATGAAGATGTTTGGGTTCCAGTTTTCAGGCCGGTGGCATCATGAGCGGCGATCTTCAAGGCCGTGCGGTTATTACCGGCATCGGGCAATCTCAAACGGGGCGCCGATTGGGCAGAACAGGCTTTGAACTGACCATTGAAGCCTGCAAGAAAGCAATCGCCGATGCCGGTCTCAGCGTGGAGGACATCGATGGCGTTGCTTCCTATCCGGGCCCTGGTCTCGGTGCAACGGGAATGTCAGGCGCCAGTACTACGCAACTCCACGCCGCACTCGGAATCAAAGCGAAGTGGTATCTCGGCGCGAGTGAAGTTGCGGGCCAACTCGGGCCACTCATGGAAGCGTGCATGGCAGTTTCACTGGGATTTGCAAACCATGTGGTCTGTTTTCGATCGGTTTGGGAGTCAACCGCACAAGGCTCTGGTGGTTTTGGTGGCTCGTTCCGCGGCTCATATCGAGCAAGTGGATTCATGGAATGGACAGCTCCTTACGGTGCCATTTCAGCTGCCAACTGGATCGCAATGCTTTGTGATGCCTACATGCATCGAAACGGAATGACCCGAGAGCAACTCGCGATGATTGCACTCAACGCACGCCGTAACGCCGGGCTTAACCCCGCAGGTATTTACCGTGATCCGCTAACGCTTGACGATTACATGTCGGCGCGCATAATCAGCACGCCATTTTGCCTATTTGACTGCGACATTCCCGCCGATGGCGCGATCGCGATCATTGTGTCGCGGCGTGATGCATCCAACGGACTCCCCCGCACCCCAATCAATGTTGAGGCTTTTGGTGGCGGGCTTTATGAGCGGTTCACCTGGGATCAGCGTGCCGATCTGACCACGATGGCAGCCCACGATGCCGCTGCATCGATGTGGGAGAACACAAAAATCAAACCAACCGACGTGGATGTGGCCGAACTGTACGACGGATTCAGCTATTTGACCGTTCAGTGGATTGAAGCTCTCGGTTTTTGCCCACAGGGTGAAGTCGGAAAGTTCATTGAAGGTGGCGGACGCATATCGCTCGAAGGTCAACTACCTGTCAACACTCACGGAGGCCAACTGTCGGCGGGACGCCTGCATGGTTATGGATTCATTCATGAGGCCTGTACCCAACTCTGGCGCGAAGGCGGCGAACGCCAAGCCAAAAAAGATGTAAACGTTGCGGTGGCAGCGGCTGGTGGAGGCCCAATTGCAGGCTGCATCCTGCTGTCAATCTGAGATCGGGAGCGAAACGTGAGGCGAATTGAATTCGGCGCGTGGGTTTTCTTTGAACTCTCCGATCCAGACTCCCACATACCCTTCAACTCATGGCACCAGTTGGAATACCTTCCCACCGTGAAGACGATCGAATCTGTTTCGTCTTCAGCAATGTGGGTGGTCAGTCCAGACTGCCGCGACTATTCACTCATCCGTGACTCAAAGTTCGCCGATGTCCAATACATCTGGGGTGTGCTTGTTGATGATGACGCTGACTCATTCGAAAGCGATCTTGACCGGATTGACACAAACAGTCTTGATCAGATCCAGCTAAAGCTCAGCGTGACTGAGCGCCTTCGAATGATCGGGCGTCACTGCGAATCTTCAGCCTTGACACGAACCCGAATCTCAGACAAAGCGATCAGTTACCGACCCCATCTCGGCATATTCGTTGTCGTTGAGGTAGGTGCACCGACACATGAACCACTGATTGGACTACCTGGGGTCTCAGGCAGTTCACAATTTGGTCCGAACGAGGTCGGCACTGAGCAGCCCGAGTACGTAACGGTCTATTGGCTGGACGATGACCCCGTGGATATCGCCCTTGCATTAATCAAAGCACTACGCGATCAGGGCGAAGCCACACAGAATGTCGTCTACGCGACGACTGCTGTAACGATTTATCCATGTGAATGGGACTGGTTCGAATAGTGCCGTTCCTGAGCCGAGCCACAATGAGACTCGCACTGGCTGTTGCGGTCTGTGGTTTTGGTGTGAGCTCGCTTGGTCTAAATACTGGGCAAGCACTCACATCAAATATCGAACTCCGGCTTGACGTCACGAGCCCACGCATGACTCTGTTGGAAGTTGACGAAGATGGTCTTGTTG
>CAIYHK010000217.1 GCA_903925985.1 uncultured Actinomycetes bacterium | reverse complement strand
GTGAGCCCTGACTTAGATGCCTTTCCAGATGGATCGTATGTTCCGTCCGTCATCAAGATGACAGCCCTGCGACTATCTGACGCTTCTCCGTTACCAAACTGCTTCGAGGCCGCATTGAACGCTGCCGCAAAGTCGGTATTGCGCGATTCCTTGGTAGTTCGAAGTTTGATTTTTGCTGCGCACTCACGAAGCTTGTCGGCGTTACTTTCCGTAACTTTTGACAGTGGGCACTTGACATCAGCAGCGTTCACGCCACTTCCGAACCCGATCACCGAGACACGTACCTGCACATCTTCTTTTGAAATCAGTTCTTTGCTATCAAGAAGAGCGCTGAGGGCTTCAATCTCGCTTCGAATGCCCGCCTCTTTCAAACTTCCCGATTCATCAACCAAAACAACTAGGTCAAGACCTTCGATTGGTTCATCTGCTGATGCAACTGACGAGAATGGCATCGACACGAGAACCAGCGACATAGAAAAAATGGCAGAAGCCGAGTTCATGGGTTTACCCAATTGCATCCCGTTATTCCCCGCTGATAATTCAAGGTCGCCGACTCTGTAGCGTACAACCCAAGGGGACAATACTCCTCAGTCGAAATTGGCAATAAAGCCGTCCCAACAGAGGCGAATGGCTCTCACTCCCTCATTGGGATTACGGGGAGACACATATGTGGAATGAGTTCGATGACGATACTGAGGTATCCGATGACAACATTTGCGATCACTGCGAGGATCCCCTTTGCCCAGGCTGTGGACCCACAGTTTCGGGCCAACTCATGAAGGTTGTTCTAGCAATCGTGGGAGTATTGCTGCTCGCCGCTGTCGTCAAAGGACTTGCTGGAGCGTTAGTCGGAGACACCGAATCCACTGCCGATGAGAAGAGCCAATTAAAAGAGCCCGAAAAGAGCCCGGCTACAACCTCGATTGCTTCACCGACGACAACGATTCAACCAAACATTGTGATTAGTCCGTCCGGCAATCCCACGAAGGACGTCATTAAGTCGGTGGTTCAGGTCGCGATTTTCTCCAAAGGAGAGATGTGTGGCTGGGGCTCAGGCACTGTGATTAACGATTCGAAGACCGTCCTTACTAATCACCATGTGATTGCCCCTGACGGAACCTGTCCGGTTGACGCAATCGAGGTTTGGACAGTTGATTCGCTCGCCGATCGTCCACGCTCTACGTACAAAGCATCTATTCGCAATACCGACGAAAAAGCAGATTTGGCATTACTTGCGCTTACCCCAATCGCGTCTGACGCACCTGAATTAGCTCCCGTTCCTATGGCTGATGAGCCCGAGGTTGGCGAAGACATTTTCGTCATCGGTTTCCCAAGTATTGGTGGGTCGTCCATCACAGTTTCAAAAGGTGTGGTCAGCGGATTTACCCAAGATTCAGGAGTTACCTGGATAAAGACCGATGCATCTATTTCAGGTGGTAATAGCGGTGGGGCTGCCGTGAACAGTAAGGGCGAACTTATTGGTGTGCCCACCATGGCAAGTGCGGGCGAGGATGGCGAAGTCGTTGATTGTCGACCTGTAGTTGACACAAACAAAGACGGCAAAATTGACGACCGTGATGAATGTAAGCCCATTGGCGGATTTCTTAATCTTCTCTCCCCTATTGATCGTGCTACTTCACTACTTAATGCCACCGACATGACCCGCTCAAGTGACCCCGCAGCATTTGTTCCTCCAAATAATCAAGCGCAGAGAATGTTGAATGCCGTCAACAAAGAACGTGAGCGAGAGAATGTTGCTCCCTTGACTTGGTGCCGCAACCTCGCAACAGCAGCAACATCTCACGCACAAGACATGGCAAAGCGTGGCTATTACGAGCACGACACCCCAGAAGGTCTAGACCCATCTGATCGCGCAGAAAGATCTGGTTACGGAGGTGGAGCTGGCGAGAACATCGCCGCC
>CAIYHK010000216.1 GCA_903925985.1 uncultured Actinomycetes bacterium | reverse complement strand
CTGAGTTAATTCATGCAGGTCACAACCATTGGCCATGCCGGCCTCATGGTGCAGGCCGGTGGCAAGACCATCGTTTGTGATCCTTGGTTTGAGCCAGCATTTTTTGCATCGTGGTTCGTCTTTCCACGTAACGATCAGCTCTCTGATGAGTTGATGTCCGCAATTACAAATCCGGACTACCTCTACATCTCACATCTTCATGGTGACCACTTAGATTCAAAGTTCCTTGGCAACCGAATGAACAAGGGCGTCTCTGTTCTCTTGCCGGACTACCCATCGCAGGAACTCGAGGGTGAGCTCCGCAAACTTGGCTTCGCCAATTTCATTCGCACCACAAATGCTCAGCCATTGTCTCTGGGTGAATTGCAAGTGGCTATTCATGTCGAAACCTCAATCACCGATGGGCCAGGTGGTGATTCAGCAATTGTGATCAGCGGCCCGACGGGTCGAGTCGTAAATCAGAATGATTGCCGCACACATGACGTTGCTGCGCTGGCCGCACATGGACCCGTGGATGTCCACTACTTACAGTTCAGCGGCGCAATTTGGTATCCGATGGTCTACGAAATCCCTGAGGCTGAGATGCGTCAGCTCGTATCCGCAAAGGTCGAAAGTCAGTTCGCGCGAAGTTTTAAGTATGTCGAGTCGCTGAAAGCTCAAGTTGTGGCTCCCTCCGCGGGCCCGCCGTGTTTTTTGGATGACGAACTTTTTGCATTCAATGTGATTACTGGCGACGAGCCTTCGATCTTCCCAGACCAAAGTGAGTTTCTGCGACGGCTCAGCCAAATGAACTTAGGGCGTGGAGTCATGAACATTCCTGGCACCGTTGTCACTATCCAAAATGGTTCAGTTGAAGTTGTCCAGCCATGCGATGAATCTCAACTTGCAACAATCTTTGAAAATAAAGGTGAATACCTTCAGCAATACAAAGCAGATTGGGCCGAGAGGATTGCTCACGAAAAGGCGACTTGGGGTGTCCCCGGTCTCGATGTCATCCAAACACTGAAGCTCTGGTTCGAGCCCCTTATGTCGATGGCGCCAACTCTGTGCTCATTGGTGGGGGCCAACTGCCTGATTCGCTCAGGCACAAATGAGATTCTGATTGATTTTGCGGCGCATCAAGTACGAGCTCATGCCGATGAGCCTTACGGTTTTCGTTTTGAGATTCCGTCGGAAATATTGGAAAGTGTCATCTCGGCTCGAGCTGTTGATTGGTCCAACTCGCTGTTCCTCTCGTGCCGATTCAAGGCTTGGCGCGAAGGTGAATTCAATGAGTACCTCTACAACTTCTTTAAGTCGCTGAGCCCAGATCGAATGAGCCGAACCGAATCAGAAGCTCGTGGCAAAGTCACAAAGCAAGAAGACTCTGACGAAATTGAGCTCGGCGGGTACACCATGGAGCGTTATTGCCCGCACCGAAAGGCTGACCTCAGCATTTTTGGTGAGTGCGATGGCAAGGTACTCACTTGCACACTGCATGGATGGAAGTTTGATCTAGAAACTGGGAAGTGTCTTACTGCAGACGACAAAGCACTGCGTGTGCGTCGCTCAGACAATTAGAGGCAATTCACACCAGAACGTCAGGCTGTATTTCACGCCACTCTTGATTGGTGCACTGCGATGGGCGTGAGTGACCATTGAAGGCCACGCCAGCATTTCCCCAACTTTCATTGACGCGTTGCTCATTCCTTGGCGTGGGAACTCAAGGTCTGCGCCTTCGTAATCATCGTTGAGTTTCACGCTCGCTGAAACTTGTGCAACATCATGATGAATCCGTAACTCTTCTTGTAGCCCTGGCTGATACTTGATCACGAAGACATCACGAAGCCCGTAGTAGTCGATAAGGGGCCAATGACCTTGCAGTTGCGGCCAGACACGGATGCCAAAATCATTCTGCACTGCTTCGAAAAGACGCGGGCTGATCATTGCCAGCGAGATCTCATGCCCTGGTACTGGATCATCAGGTTGTGGCTCAAACCCACCCACTGCTTCGGCGGCTCGGATGATTGCAGCACAGAAATCCGGCTTCCAGTAGGAAAGCGACAACATCTCTGGGCCAACCACCTCGGCAGCACGAGAATTATCCGCGTAGTCCTTATAACCGAGCACGCGTTCTAGATCGTCCATGTACCAACCCTAAGCAATGCATCGGCACTAAAGCTTCCACCAATACTCGCGAGCAGCAATTCCCGCACCGATTCAGCTGGCCTCCCCTGCTCGTCTAGGTCACGCAGTGAGAGTGCTCCGTTGCGTTTTGAGAGTCGCTCGCCGTCATTACCCAACACCAATGGGACATGGAGATATTCAGGTGTTGGATACCCAAGGAGTCGCTGAAGATAGACCTGTCGTGGCGTGCTCGACAACAGATCATCACCACGACAAATCTGAGTCACACCTTGCAGTGCATCATCGACCACAACCGCAAGGTTGTACGCCGGTGTCCCGTCATTGCGAAGCAGCACGACATCATCAACTTGTGCAGAGAACTCCCCGTGAAGAGTGTCATGGATTGCCACCACCGAGCGATTAGTTCGTAACCGAATTGCAGCGGGGCGTTCCCTTGCGCGTTCGCTGCGCTCTGCAGGCGTGAGATCGGCACACGTTCCTGGATATGCACCATCAGGCAAAGGGCCGTGCGGCGCCGCAGCAGCCTCGCGAATCTCACGTCGCGAGCAAAAACACTCATAGGTCAAGCCCCTTTCCGTGAGTTCATTGATAATTGACTTGTAGATGTCGAAGCGATCGCTTTGCCAAATGACGGGTATGTCGGACTCCACTCCGATTGCAGCAAGATCAGCTAATTGTCTCTCCCCGAGTGCTCGTGAAGAGGTCATTTGGTCTAGGTCTTCCATCCGAATCAGAAATTCGCCATCAGATTCTCGCGCCCAGAGATACCCAATTAACGCGGTACGAATATTGCCCAGATGAAGATCACCTGTTGGTGATGGAGCGAATCTTCCACGCTGTGGCATGGCTCTAATAGTTAGGAACGCGTCGCTGATAGATCTCATTCACCAATGGTGACGACATCAAGAAATCAGCACTTGCCCGATTACACGCAACCGGAATGTTCCAGACCACAGCGATGCGCAACAGGGCTTTGATATCTGGATCATGTGGCTGTGGCTCGAGTGGATCCCAAAAGAACAACAAGATGTCAATCTCGCGATCTGCGATGCGTGCGCCAAGTTGCTGATCGCCACCAAGTGGACCACTCCGAAGTCTTTCTACTTCAAGGCCGGTTTGTTCGGCGACTAAACGACCCGTGGTTCCAGTTCCAAGAAGTACGTGCTGAGAAAGCACATCGTGGTGTGCTTTCGCCCATTCGAGCATCTCGCTTTTCATGTTGTCATGTGCCACCAAAGCGATACGTTTTTTCGCGGGGCTCTCGATGTTGATGAGATCCTCTTTGTTCATGAAATCAAGGGTAGTTGTACGACCCTTATGTACTTCGTAATCAAAGTCCGCCAACCTATAGCCCAAGTAAGGGACAAACGTCCGAGAGACAACCGAAATCACACGGTTATCTTGGTGCTTGTCGCTTGATAACAATCACACGCGTTTGGAGGCCATGTGAGACGTTCTTCTGCCAAAACGCTGGTTGTACTGAGTGCTCTGGTTGGCCTTGCATCATGTTCGTCCAAGGACACAGCAGATCTCACAACCACGACCGAAACTACAACCACACCAACCAGCACAACCACGACGATTCCCCAATTGGAACAGCCCGCAATCTGGCCCGCAGCAAATGTTTCTTTCCAGACCCCTGAAGAAGCCGCCGAAGACTTTGTCCGCAATGCTCTTGGCGTTGAGCCAAACATCGGTGAATTTCAGGGAGGAGATTCACTGAGTGGTGAGATTGATGTTTACAGCCCTGAATCAGAAGTGGTGCGTGGCACATTGCTTCTGCGCAAGCTGGGCCCCGCTATGAGTTGGTTCGTCACTGCAGCAGTTAACGCAAGCAACACAATCAGTAGTCCAGCACATCAATCTTCCATTGATGCTGCTGTCACAGAAGTAACGGGTAAAGGTCGCGGTTACGAAGCGCAATTGCGGGTGACAGCGATTGATTCTTCCGCATATAGCCAGCCAATAGACCAGCAATTTCCAATGGGCGGTTCTGCCGAGGAGGCTTTTCCCTTCACGACAACACTCGATCTCAGCGAAGCCACTTCGGGTTCAATAGTCACGATCATTCTTCAGGGCAGTGCGGGGCTTGAAGAGGATCCGGGTGACTTCTGTGCGATTGCAGTCAGAATCAATTAACCACTGCAAGCAGGGCAAAGCCCATCGGATTCTTGGCATCCAAGACACATGACCGTGAGTTTGCGACATTCCTGATTAAGACAATTTTTCAATTCGCTAGCTGAGCTTCCGCAGCACTCACACACGCCGACTGCATTTGGAGATTCTGCAAAATCAATCTTCATCCTGCGATCGAATACATAAAGGGAGCCTTTCCACAGGCCACGGTCACGATATTCCTCCGCATATCGCACAATTCCACCTTCAATTTGGTAGACCTCGTTGAATCCACGGTTCTTCATTACCGCAGACAGCACTTCGCAACGAACACCACCCGTGCAGTACGTGACAATGGGCCGGTTCTTTAGGTGATCGAATGCACCGCTATCGAGAACTTTTACAAAATCCTTGGTGTTCGCCACCTCTGGCACTACCGCACCTTTGAAACGACCAATCGCGGCTTCGAATGCGTTGCGGCCATCAAAGAACACGACCTCATCTCCACGTTGGGCAACTAGTTCATTTACTTGTTCTGGGGACAGATGCACGCCGCCGCCAACAACCCCACGTCCATTCACCTTCAACTCGCCAGGTGCACCAAAGGTCACAATTTCATCGCGTACGCGCACCCGAAGTCGCGGAAAATCATCACCGATTCCATCCGACCATTTGAAGTCAGTGTCTTTGAAAGCTTCATAGCTCTTGGTAGCGCGCCAATATTTCTTTACAGCCGACATTGGACCACCCACGGTGCCATTGATTCCATCTTTAGAAATCAGAATGCGACCCTTCAATCCGAGCGCATCACAAAGTGTCCACTGCCAAAGGCG
>CAIYHK010000215.1 GCA_903925985.1 uncultured Actinomycetes bacterium | reverse complement strand
CAGCCGCTCGGCCGTATCGCTTGTGGTGGGTGCCTCACTAGTTTTGACCGGCATCGGAGCTGGTGTCGCGTTACACAATCACGAACCCAACATCTCAACTGGCGTTATTGCTACCGTGCCCACCCTTCCTGCCACCACGACCACAGAGCCGACAACCAGCACCACCGCACCAAAACCTAAGCCCACCTTTATTTCAATGGCCGAAACCAAGCCACTGGATGCGATCGTTGCCGCCGAACCAAATTCGGTGGTACCAGACAATGTGCGCCCTTCACTTCTAAATGCCACTACTGACACGAGTGCCATCTATGAAAACGGTTGCCATGTCTACTACGACTCTGAAGTGCGACGTGATTGTGTGTTCGGTGACCCAAATGGCTCGGTGACAGTTGCTCTTTGGGGTGACTCTCACGCCGCCCAGTGGTTTGTTGCGCTCGACTCAATCGCAAAGCAACGCAAATGGCGTCTGCTGTCTTTGACCCAAGGTGGCTGCCCGTTTCTTGACGTTGAGACCTACAACCGAACCGATGATTCGATATTTAGACACTGCCAACCTTGGCGTGAATCAGTCCGCGAATACCTCCGCGAGCAAAATGTGGCCATAGTTTTTATGAGCCAGTACTACGGAATCCTTGAATCATCTACTCAGGCACCGATCACTACTGCTCAGTGGCAAGAAAAACTGCCTGCACTATTGAGTGGTATCAAAGCAGACGGCATCAAGCCTGTTGTTATCGCTGATACTCCAGATCCTCCCGATTCTGTTCCCTCTTGCGTATCCGCCAACCGACTCAACATCGGAGTCTGTGCACCCGATCCAAATGACCCCGACTATGGGGAAATTGACTCAGTTATACGGAGAATCACCCGCACGGCCAAAGTTGGACTCATTGAGCCACGCAAGTGGTTGTGCACCCCAACTGCCTGCCCGGTAGTGGTCGGCGACATCCTCGTCTATCGCGATTCACATCATGTCTCCAACACATTCATGGATTGGTTGACACCTGTAGTTAGACAATTGTTGTCAACGCTGAGACCGCGTGCCGACTAGTCGCAAAAGATCAAGGTATGAAATCACCCACGTACTTACGTGAGCGATCAAGCGAAACTTGGAGAGCTTGTCGAAGGCTTGACGAGGTGTTTGGGTTGAATAGGCCAGAACCCACATCGCGGATCACATAGCCATCGTTTTTGTCAACCCATGTCGGGTAAACCACTGGGCGTCCAACGATTGGCTTACCGTTCATTCCAAATTCCACATTGACCGTGACGACTGCACCGTCTTGTGACTCGGGTGGAAAGAACTCGCGAGTTGGGTGACTGCTGAGAATGTTTCCGAGACCAAACACAGTCCACACACCATTGACTTGCTCGATTGGCTGCAGTACGTGCGAGTGATGTCCAACAATTAAGTCAACAGCACCTGAGGCAGTGATGGCCTCAGCATTCTCACGTTGATAGCGGGTTATCTCATGCAGTGGTTCTGAGCCCCAATGCATACTGACGACGACAAACTGCGCGCCCATGGCTCGCGCTTTAGTTGCGTCTTCAATGATGCGGTCAGCATTGATTAACGCAGAGCGCCAATTTTCACCATTGGGCATGTCGATGCCGTTGTAGCCCCACGTATAGGACAGGTGAGTTACCTTGAATCCATTGACCTTGAAAACTTTGGGTTCAATATCAGCAGGAGTACTTGCCATACCGCTTTGGCCGAGTTTGTTCGCCTTGAATGCTGCGATGGTCGCCTCAACACCAGCAATGCCTTGGTCAATAGTGTGGTTGCTGGCTGTTGAGCATCGTTCGTATCCAGCCCACTTAAGACCCGCAACTAGCTCTACGGGCGCGGCATAAAACGGAAACGTCTGGGGCTCCTCCCCTGCGGGAGCAATCGGAACCTCGAGGTGACAGATCGCAAGGTCAACGGTCTGAAGAATCGGCTTGATCTCAGCAAACATCGGAGCAAAGTCATACCCGTTACCGGCTGCGTAATCTCGCGCTTCTTCCCAGACATAAGAGTGAATCAGCACGTCGCCAGTGAAAGCCATTGAAAACCCTGTGGGCTTGGGTTCGGTTGTTGTGGTGGTTGCAACCGTGGTTGTTGAAGCAGCCGTGGTGGAAGCTGATTCATTGTCGCTGGCGCCTGATGAACCACAAGCGGCCAAGGCAAGTGCAAGCGTTGCAACACCAATTCGGAATGGTGATTGGCGCATCCGGTAACTCAGGAATTCGCCGGTGGAATAGCGATCGTCATCCCTGGATAGATCACTTGGCTCGTGTCCGACCATCCGTTAGCTGCCAACAATGACGACATTTTCACACAGAATTTGGTGGCAATCAGACTGAGGCTGTCACCGCTTGAGACCACATACAAACCCGCAGGGCGACTGCCACATCCACTATTTGCTGGCAGTGTTTCGCCGGTTGCAGTGGTTGTTTGGGTCGACCCTCCACCCTTGGTGGCATTTGGTGGAATCTTTATCTCGGTACCAGGAAGTGGAAATTCACTGGCGCTAATCCAGCCGTTGTAGGCGATCAAGTCTGCGAGCGAAACTCCATACGCTTCTGCCACCTTGATCGGTGCATCCCCAGACTTCACTGTGTAGGTCTGTTCCTCGCCATAAGCGTCTGGCGGCAGGGTTGTTACGTCAGCGGGATTGGTTGGTTGCACTGGCGGGATGGTTGCAAATGCAGTCGGACCAATCGGAACTACCGTGGTGCGCACCGTGGTAGTAGTAGAACCGCAAGCTCCCAGAAGCGCCATCACTGCCACAGCAGTCAAGACTCTCTCGGCGCGTTTCATCTCAGCAATTCTACTGAATAGTCTCGATACAAGGGCTTCAGGGTAACTGAATTCCGATAATCAACTTGGGGGAACAATGCTCGATCCATATTTCGATCTCACGGGCAAAATCGCACTGGTAACTGGTGGAAGCCGCGGTCTGGGATACCAGATGGTTAAAGCGTTTGCCGAACGGGGCGCCGACTGCGTTATCGCAAGCCGCAAACTTGAAAACTGCGAGAAAGTAGCCGACGAAGTTCGTGCACTCGGTCGCCGCGCAATGGCAATTTCGCTACATGCAGCCAAGTGGGACTCCATTGATTCAATGATCGAAAAGGTTTATGCCGAATGGGGACGCATAGACATTCTTGTCAACAATGCAGGCATGAGTCCGGCAATGCCGAGCCACGAGGTAAACGAGCAACTCTTTGATTCGGTAATCGGACTCAACTTCAAGGGTCCATTTCGTCTTGCATCCAGAGTTGCCAAACGCATGGCCGACTCCGACGGTGGCATCATTATCAATGTCACGTCATCCGGATCGCTGATGCCCACGCCAATGATCGTCCCTTATGGCAGTGCAAAAGCTGCACTCAATGCAATGACTCGTTCACTTGCCGCTGAATACGGCCCCAAGGTCAGGGTGAACACACTTTCTCCTGGGCCATTTCTCACCGATATCTCAGATGCATGGCCCGAAGATCAACGCAACAGCACTCCTTCAGCAATTGGTCGTCCAGGCAATCCCGTTGAGATCATCCCTGCCGCATTATTCCTTGCGAGTCCGCAGTCATCTTTTGTAAGTGGAGCGATTGTTCGTGTCGATGGCGGGTTGCCAATCGGGCAATAACTAAACCAGTGGTCGCGCAGTCGGTGGAATTGGTGCCGGCAAGTCGGTTACACCCATCAACCAAGAGTCAACACCGGCGGCACAGGCGCGCCCCTCGGCGATGGCCCACACGATCAAACTCTGCCCACGACCCATGTCGCCAGCAACAAATACTCCAGGCACACTTGACATGTAGTTGTCATCGCGCTCAACATTGCCGCGCGCATCAAAATCCACACCTAGTTGATCGAGCCACGAGCCACGCTCGGGCCCAACGAAGCCAAGGGCCAAGAACACCAGGTCGGCTGGCAGTTCTTGATCGGTTCCCTCCACTTTTTGGAATTTTCCATCGACCAATTCCACTTCGTGAATGAGCAAGCCACGAACGTTACCGTTACCGTCATCGACAAAACGTTCGGTGTTCACGCTATAGACGCGCTCGCCACCCTCTTCGTGAGCAGAAGAAGTTCGATAGACCATTGAGTATTGCGGCCATGGATTGTTTGACGAACGCTCTTCAGGCGGGCGGGGCATGATCTCAAGCTGAGTTACGGACTTCGCTCCCTGACGATGAGCCGTACCGAGACAGTCAGCACCAGTGTCACCACCACCAATGATCACCACGTGTTTGTCGTGGGCATCAATGGCAAAATCCGAGAAGTCGCCTTCTTGCACACGGTTCGCAATTGGCAGGTACTCCATGGCTTGATGGATTCCGTTGAGCTCGCGTCCTGGCACACCAAGATCACGCCATGCTGTTGCCCCACAAGCAAGAACTACCGCGTCATGTGATGCACGCAGTACATCGATGTCAACCTCGTCACCAACAACGGCGTTAACACGGAACTCGGTGCCTTCGGCTTTCATTTGATCGACGCGGCGATCGACATGCCGCTTCTCCATTTTGAATTCCGGAATTCCATAACGCAGGAGTCCACCGATTCGATCCGAGCGTTCGAGAACCACGACGTCATGACCAGCACGAGTGAGTTGCTGCGCAACGGCAAGACCAGCCGGACCAGAACCAATTACCGCGACTCGTTTGCCGGATTTAACCGTTGGCAAGACGGGAGTGACCCAGCCCTGTTCCCACGCGTAGTCAATAATTTCGACTTCAACTTGTTTGATCGAAACGGGATCTTGGTTGATTCCAAGCACGCATGCTGACTCACACGGTGCCGGACACAGGCGACCCGTGAACTCTGGAAAGTTGTTGGTCGCATGAAGGCGCTCGATTGCTTCACGCCAGTTACCCCTATAAACAAGGTCATTCCAATCAGGAATCAAGTTTCCAAGCGGGCAACCGTTATTGCAAAAAGGAATACCGCAGTCCATGCAACGCCCGGCTTGATGCTTCAAGGTGTCGTGACTGAAGTCCTCATAGACCTCTTTCCAGTCGCGCAACCGAACTGGTACAGAGCGACGTGTCGGACTCTCACGCTTCCATTTAAGAAACCCAGTTGGCTCACCCACGGGCCACCTCCATGATCATGTGGTTGGTCTGGTCTTCGTCTAGACCATTTGCGGCGGCCTCGGCTTGAACTTGCAAGACACGTTTGTAGTCACGCGGCATCACCTTGCGGAATTTTGACCACTCATTCGACCAGTTCTTGATCATTTCGCTGCCAAGCACTGAGCCTGTGTACTCGACATGGCGGCCGATTGTGTCAAGCAAGAATTTCACATCGTCATCTTGTAATGCCTCAATATCAACCAGTTCGTAGTTCACACGGTCAATGAATGAGCCATCGGCATCGTGCACATACGCAATTCCACCGGACATTCCGGCTCCAAAGTTGCGCCCGGTTGAACCAAGTACGACTACTCGCCCACCGGT
>CAIYHK010000214.1 GCA_903925985.1 uncultured Actinomycetes bacterium | reverse complement strand
TGTTCTCGAAGAAGCCACTGTTCGGCTATCCATTCGTGGTTTTCTCTGGTGCCGCAATTGGTCTTGTGGGCTGGGGTGTGTGGGCTCACCACATGTTTGCTTCAGGTCTCGGGCCGGTATCGGTTGCGGTGTTCTCGATTGCCACGATGGCGATTGCTATTCCGACTGGTGTGAAGATCATCAACTGGACCATGACCCTGTGGGGCGGCAAGATCCGTTACACCGTGGCAATGCATTACGCGATTGCGCTGATCGTGTTGTTCACCATTGGTGGTTTGTCCGGCGTTACGCACTCAGTGGCACCGTCTGACACCCAGCAAACTGATACGTACTACATCGTTGCGCACTTCCACTACGTGCTGTTCGGTGGCGCGATCTTTGGTCTATTTGCTGGCTTCTATTACTGGTGGCCAAAGATATTCGGCAAGATGCTGAATGAGACCATTGGTAAGTGGTCCTTCTGGCTGATGTTCTTTGGTATGAACCTCACGTTCGGTCCGATGCACATGATTGGTCTGCAGGGTCAACCGCGCCGTATGTATGTGTGGACAGAAAATCGTGCTGGTGAGGGATTCTTCAACATTGGATTCTGGAATATGGTGGCCTCGATTGGCTCGTTCGTGTTGGCCTTTGGAATCCTGTTGTTCCTCATCAACATCTATTACACCTGGCGCAAGGGCCCAGTTTCCCCACTTGATCCTTGGGACGCTCGCAGCTTGGAGTGGATGACCACGAACCCGCCGAAGGAACACAACTTCGATGCGATTCCTACCGTGCACCATCTTGATGAGTTCTTCCACCGCAAATACGAAGAAGACGAAGAAACAGGTGAGATCAAACAGGTTCGCACCGCCGAAGACATCCTTGCGGAGCAGACCGCGAATGCAGAATCACATATCCATATGCCGTCGCCGTCATACTGGCCGCTCGTGTTGTCGGTTGCGATATTCATTGTTGGAATCGGAGTGATCTACAACCGCTTTGTTGCAGTGGTCGGTGCGCTCGGAATCCTGCTTGCGATGTACGGATGGTCTCTCGAGCCTGGAACCGCAGAACCCGAAGACTATGACCCGCCAGCAGACGGTTCGAACAAGGAGCTTGCATCCCATGGCTGATGTTGCCGTAGCCCACGACCAACACGCCGCTCACCACACATCGAGTGGTCTTTCCAATGTGAAGTTGGCAATGTGGCTGTTTCTCGGATCCGAATGCCTTCTCTTTGGTGGACTCATCTCCACCTACATGCTCTACCGCGGGCGTGTAAACGAGGGCCCTCGCCCGGGTCAGATTTTCGACATCCCATTCACTTCGGTGTCGTCGTTCGTACTCCTTATGTCGTCACTCACCATGGTGCTTGCGGTATCTGCAGCACAACGCAAGGACGACCGCAACATGAACTTGTGGCTCACTGCGACTGCACTTCTTGGCGCTACCTTCGTTGGCGGTCAGGTTTACGAATTCACCGCCTTTTATCGCGAAGGTCTTGGCTTCACGACCAGCTTGTTCTCCTCCAGCTTTTATACGCTCACTGGATTCCACGGTGTTCACGTGACCATCGGTGTCATCATGTTGATGTCTCTCGTTGGAATCAACAAGCGAAGCAAGATCCACGGTGATCGAGCCGAAGTCGTTGAGATGGTGGGTCTCTATTGGCACTTCGTTGACGTCGTCTGGATTGTCATCTTCACCTTGGTGTATCTGATTCCGACCTGATCGGGGATAGGGGCTTGCAATGAATACAACCACTGAACACGCAACAGAGCACGACCACGCCGATGCGCACGATCACGCGATGACCGATGCGAAATACATTCGTATCGCACTGATCTTGGCTGCAATCACTGCCCTTGAAGTCTCCACCTACTACGTCGATTTCGGACCGCTATTTTTGCCATCGCTTTTGATCATGATGGTGATCAAGTTTGTGATGGTTGTGAGCTACTTCATGCATCTCAAGTTCGACAGCAAGGTCTTCAGCTTGATGTTCTACACCGGGCTTGGACTAGCGGTTTCGGTCTATGCCGTTGCGCTAGCAACCTTCAAGTTCTTCATTTCCTGATTGGCAACGACAATGTTTGGCGCCACCGCCGAACCCTTCGCTAATCCTTGGCGATTCCAACTTCATCTTGAAGTATGGATTTTGATTGCGGCAGTAATTGCGGCCTACATCTATGCAGTGCAAGTAATCGGGCCACGCGCGTTGCCCAAAGGCGCAGTGGTCCTCTCGCGGAAGAACACTTATGCGTTTGTGGCGGGCATTGGTCTTTTGTGGTTTGCCACCGACTGGCCAACACATGACATTTCAGAGGAGTATCTCTACTCGGTGCACATGGTTCAACACTTTGTGTTGTCATATTTTGTGCCGCCTCTGGCTCTGCTCGCCACCCCTACATGGCTATTTCGCTTAATCGTTGGTCAAGGCAGGGTTAAGCGCGCTGTTGATTGGCTCGCTCGACCAGTGATTGCTGGAGTGATTTACAACCTGGTTGTGATCATTAGCCACATACCTGATGTTGTCAACCGGAGCGTTTCAAATGGGCCCCTGCACTACGCAGTGCACGTGCTCCTGATTGTTTCATCATTGTTGATGTGGATGTGCGTATGTGGGCCCGATCCGGAATACCGAGTTGGCTATATGGGCAAGATGCTGTATCTGTTTTTGATGTCGGTGGTGCCGACCGTTCCTGCCGCATGGCTCACATTTGCGGATGATCCCGTTTATCGTCATTACAACACACCTGTGCGCGTGTGGGGAATTGATGTGATTAGTGATCAGCAAGCTGCGGGCGGGATTATGAAACTCGGTGGTGCGATCTTCTTGTGGTCAATCATCATCTTTATCTGGTTCAAGCGGGTGTTCATTGGCTTTGATAAGGACCAGTCCTTCCGTCGTAGCGACACAATTCCTTCGGCAGAGATCACTGGCCATGAGGACACCCCGTTGACTTACGAAGAGGTAAGTCAACGATTCCGCGAGAGCGAACCCCCGGTTAGTCCCAGCGGAAACTAATCGCAGCAACCACTGGAGCAACTACCGCCCACGCCGCGAGGACAATCAGCGAAAACCCCGGTCTTGTTCCAGCGTTGCTCAGCCCCTCACGCACGAGGTCAGCGAGTGCTGTTGATGGCAAAGCGCGACTGACGCCACGCATTACAAGTGGTAATTCGGTTAGTGGAAAGACCATTCCACTCATCAACATGAGCAACAAATACAAACCGTTTTGTGCTGCAAGGTTGATCTCAGCGCGCAAGCGTCCAGCGATAGCAAGACCAATTCCACCCATCGCCGCAGTGCCAAGCAGAATTCCAAGTATCGCAATACTCCACCGTTGGGCATCTGCTTCCCATCCAAGCAAAAAAGCTACGGGAATCAGCACAACGAACTGCACTATCTCCACAACAAGAACCGTGCAGATCTTTGATGCAACGAGCCGAGGTGTACCAAGAGGTGTTAGACCCAGACGCTTGAAAACGTGGTAACTGCGTTCGAATCCAGTGGAGATTCCAAGGCTCACCATGGCAGTGCTCATTACAGCTAGCGACAAGACCCCAGGCGCAAGAAAATTGATTGGGTCCGATACACCTGTTGGCAGAACATCAACTAACGAAAAGAAGATCAGAAGCATCACCGGAATGCCAAGCGTCAGCAATAGCTGCTCGCCATTGCGGAGTACAAGGCGAATCTCAGATTTCAGTTGCGCGAGAAAGATGTTCATTGGTTGTCATCTCCCACCACTCGGGTGAATATTTCTGCAAGAGACTCTCCAGAGGTGTTTACATCGCGCAATGGATGCCCATTGGTAGCGAGCCATGAGCCGAGTTTGCCGATTAGCTCGGCGTTGCCGTCGGCATCAATGCGGAATTCACCAGCGCTTTGGCGTTCGACTGACGTGCCAAGTGCGCTTGAAAGGGCAGCGAGGTCAATGGTGTCGTCTGAACCAAATCGAATCGCTGGTCGGCCACTGCGAATTTCATTCAATGTTCCCGCAAGCACAGTTCGGCCACGGTTAATCACAACGATGTCATCTGCTATTCGTTCCGCCTCATCAAGTTCGTGCGTTGCCACGACAACTGCACAACCGTTTTCGGCCATCGCACGGAGTGTTTCCCGGATTAGCCCACGACCAGTGATGTCAACGCCCGAGGTTGGTTCATCCAGAAAGGCAACTTCTGGCCGTGCGGTCAAAGCCAAGGCAAGCGACAGACGTTGACGCTCGCCACCTGATAATTGTCGCCAAGTTGATTTTGGTCGTTCGCTGAGTCCACAGATGTTCATGAGTTGATCGGGATCAGCCACATTGCCGTAAAGCGCGGCATACAACTCAATGGTCTCCCGCACCCGCGCTGATGGATAGACACCACCTTCTTGCAACATCACACCCATGCGACCAACCAGCTGGCGTTGGTCCTTTTGCGGATCAAGATCGAGTACTCGTACGGAACCAGACGCGGGTTTACGCAACCCCTCACAACATTCGATGGTGCTCGTTTTACCTGCACCGTTGGGGCCAAGGACCGCGGTCACTCGACCCGGGAAGGCACGGAAATCCAAGTTGTCCACTGCCGTGAGATTTCCGTAGCGGATTGTCAGGCCCGTTACTTCAACTGCGGGGGACGTGCTGCTCACAGTGTCCAACTTAGGCAAACCAGAGGGTTCAAACCCCACCGTGCAACTAGCCTTTGATCACTGTGATTGATGTTCGCGCCCTCCGAAATGACCCTGCAGCAGTGCGGGCCGCCCTCGCTAGGCGTAATAAACCAGAAGTGTTGACTGCTCTTGATCAGGCCATCGCACTGGACGAAAAGATGCGCAATCTCACCAATGAGAGGGATCAGATTCGTCAGGAGATCAACGAAGTCTCAAAGTCTGTTGGCCAATTGCGCCGTGATGGTGCCAACGCCGAGGCTGAGAGCGCCATGGCTAGAAGCCGTGAACTCGGGGAATCCGAGAAGCAGATCACCAGCACCCACGCCGAGATTGAGGCGCAGCTGCACGAGCTGTTGTTGCGGATCCCTAATCTTCCTCATGCGGATGCCCCCAATGGTGCTTCTGATGCGGACAACCCGTTGATCAAGGGCCCAATCGGTGTTCTTGACACCTATCCCGAATACAAGCGTGTGCCGCATTGGGAAACGGGGAAGGAGCTCGGCATTCTTGATCTGGAAAGGGCAACCAAGATTGCCGGCACCATGTTCACCATGCAGCGTGGGCTTGGCGCCACCATGGCGCGGGCTCTGTGTCAACTGGCGCTTGATACCAATGCAGACTCTTTTGAAGAAGTGCGACCTCCGAGCCTTGTGCTTACCAGCACCCTTACCGCCACCGGCCATTTGCCAAAGTTTGCTGATGACGCTTTCGCAATTGAACGCGATGATCTGTGGTGCATTCCTACCGCTGAAGTTCCACTCACCTCACTGCACGCCGGTGAGATACTCGACGCTGATTTATTGCCATTGAAGTACATGGCATACACACCTTGCTATCGCCGTGAAGCCGGCAGCGCGGGCCGTGATACGCGTGGCATGTTGCGCACGCATGAGTTCGACAAAGTGGAGATTCTTGCGGTTGTGGAGCCCACTCAGGCGGCGGAAATGTTGGATGAACTCGTTGCTCGGGCTGAGCGATTGATGCAGTTGTTGGAGTTGCCCTACCGCATAATTGAAATTTGCACTGGTGACATGGGTCTGCAACATCATCGTTCATTTGACATTGAGGTGTATGCACCCGGTTGTGACATGTGGTTAGAGGTTTCGTCAGTCTCGTGGTTTAGTGATTACCAAGCTCGACGTGCCGATATTCGCTTCAAGCGCGCAGGAACAAAAGGTACAGAGATTGCAAACACACTCAATGGCTCTGCTCTTGCAGTGCCACGCGTGTGGGCGGCGATTCTTGAAAACCATCGCAACGAAGATGGCACGGTCAATATTCCAGCAGCGCTTCATCCGTACATGCGTGGTGCAACCGTCATCGGCAAACGATGAGCCTTCGCGATCGACGTGTCGACTACGAGACACCAGGGCTTGATATCGGTGACCTCGATCCAAACCCATTAGTCCAGTGGCAACGCTGGTATGAATCAGCAGTCGAACGCGATGCACCCGAACCAAACGCCATGCATGTCGCTACTGCGGCTAACGGTGTGCCAGCATCACGCGTGGTTTTGGCACGGGGCGCAGACGAGCGTGGGATTGTGTTCTTCACTAGTTATGACAGTGCCAAGAGCCGCGAGATCAGCGTCGAGCCCCGAGTCGCTATCACCTTTGTCTGGCTTGATGTTTTGCAGCAGGTCCGGATTCTCGGTGTGGCAGAGACACTGACTGAAAAAGAAAATGACGACTACTTTGCCTCGCGTCCTCGTAAGTCCCAGATATCAGCTTGGGCATCTCCGCAATCAGAAGAAATTGCTGATCGTGAATTTCTAATTGAGTCCTCAATGCGATTCGAAGAGGAGTTTGAGGGCCGTGAAGTTCCAAGGCCCCCGAATTGGGGTGGTTGGCTAGTGCGCCCACAACAGTGGGAGTTCTGGCAGGGTGCACGTAATCGCTTGCATGACCGCTTTGTCTATCGCCCAAGTGGATCTGGCTGGATCATCACTCGACTCGCGCCTTAAGGGTTAAGCGCGCGCGGTTCGTTTACGGGACGCCGCTACCGCCACAATTGCTGTGGTCACGATTAAACCGAACACGATCGCAAGCCGAAACGCACCTTGGCGATCTAGAAAGTCCGCCACCTCGGTCTGCCATGACTCAATTCGTGAGGTGACCGAATCGGTTTTCGTGCGTTCACTGATTGCTGAGTACCAGTACCAAGTGAGATAGGCGCCAGTGCCAATCAAAAATGCGGCTGCCACACGGTCGATGTAGGGCAAACCACGACGTAACGCTTTCAACATTCCTGTGTGGGCAAAGGCAAGAGTGACAGTTAAGGCAATCACCGTGACGGACATTCCCACTCCGTAGAGCGAGATGCTCATGACACCCGAGAAATAACCGTGCACATTCACCGACCCGAAAACTGCACTTGTGAGCATTCCAATTGTGCAACCAATTGAAGTGACTGCATAGATGACTCCGTATACAAACATTGCGCGGAAGGTGCGGCCTTTGTTTTCAAGATTTGGTGTGGCGAACCTCGGCTTCCAGCCAAAGATCATTGCGATGCCAGCAATCACCAAAAGAATTCCGATTACAAACGCCGCGTATTTTGCGTGTTCTTGAATCCAGGTTGTGAAGAGTCGTGAAATTAATGCGACTACGAAAAAGACCGAAATGAAACCTGCCGAGAGTGATGCCCCGACTACGAGGGCGCGTTGTGCGGTGGCAGGTGCAGACCTGTCCGCACTGTTTGATTCCATTCCCAAGAAATAAAGAAGGTAAGTGGGTAGAAGCACAAACCCACATGGGTTTACGGTGGCGAGTACACCCGTAATGAACGAGTAGGCAAAGTTGCCCTCTATTGCGATCATCCGAGACCAAACGCTTTTGATATTCCAGTGCGAATTTCCTCAGCGGTTAATTCACCTGCATACTGCAAAATCACATTCCCGGCGGTATTCACAAACAGAGTCGTGGGGAAAGTTGACACACCGATTTCACTTACTAAGACTCCATTGCGATCAAGCAGAAGCTGGTAATCGACACCGTATTTGGCAGCAAATTTTTCTGCCCCTTCTGGATTGTCCTGTGGGTTGACTCCAATGAAGTCGACTTCTCCTTCCCACTCCTGATGGGCTTCTTGTAGCACTGGCATTTCTCGTCGACATGGTTCGCAAGTGGAGAACCAGAAGTTAATCACCACTGGTTTGGTGAACAGATCTGCAGTTGAGACTGTGTCGCCGTTGGCTGAAAAGAGATCAACTGTCGGCAAAGGAGTGCCTTCATTGGCTGCGTTGGTGGGGATTGTTTGATCACCTGGTTGGGGTACGAGCGTTAGAGCTGGTGGCTCAGGGTCGTTGTCGGATGTCGCACTCCAAATCCATCCTCCACCAACACTGACCACGACAACGGCAGCCAGAATCACAAAAAATTGACGCCTGCCGAGCACGAAACAAGGCTAGTTACCTGTTCCGTGCCCGGCGTTGGCGATTTGGGGGGAATGTGTCACGCCACGCAGGACTCGGGAATCGGTACCTCTTGCACCACAATTGGCCCGCGTTCCTTCACCGGCGGCCGGCCACGGGGGCGTAGCCCAACCACAACCTTGCCGTTGGCGATGAGCTCACCACCCCATACACCAGCTGGCTCTTCGCGATCAATGGCACC
>CAIYHK010000213.1 GCA_903925985.1 uncultured Actinomycetes bacterium | reverse complement strand
TGGTGCTCGATGGTGGACCATGCGAAGTTGGCCTTGAGTCCACCATTGTTGACTGCACTGTGAACCCTGTGGCGATTCTCAGGTCAGGCGCGATCACAGCAGAACAGATTCAAGCTGTGCTTGGGAATGTAAATGGAATTTCAGATACGCCGGCGCCTGGCACTCTCGAGTCTCACTACGCGCCACGTTGCGACGTAAGACTCGTAGACGATTTAACCAAAGCCAAGCAACTTATTGCCGAACTCAATAAACGTGGAATCGTCAGTCGTCTAGTGGACTATGAAGATCGACTAGAAGAATTCGCGCACAATCTGTATGCAGACCTTCGTAAATGTGACGATGACAACATCGCTGTGGCTGTAGTGGTCCTACCGGTCGCTCATGGAATTGGTTTGGCTATTCGAGACCGCCTCTTCCGTGCCGCCAGCGGTTCGTGACTCAATCCATAAACGGATTGTCAGAGCCCAAAGAACTGTTGCTAGTGCGATGTGGACTGCTACTAAGCCCGCAGGAACATCGGTGAAGTACTGCCAGTAACCAACTGCGCCCTGCGCTAGAAGCACAACAGTTACCTGATTAATACGCGACTCGAACCAAGCCCCACCGTCACGTGATTTACGAAAACGCATAAGGATATAGACGAGCCAAGCCAAGCTCATCCAAACGAGCACTGAATGCACTCTCGTTGCTGTCTCGATTGCCACTCCGAATCGAACCGCTTCTTCATCACCTGCATGAGGCCCAGATCCGGTCACCACCATTCCGGCAAGCAACACCGCAGTCAGCAGAAGAACCAAAACATTCAGATCTCGTCGAATTCGCAATGTCGGCTGCGCCAAAACCGACTCAGAGCCAACAACTAAGGCGACATTGATTCCGACCAAGAACATTGACAACGCGAAGTGCCCCATGTTCGCGAATGGATTAAGGCCAGTGAGAACCACAATTCCACCGAGCACAACCTGACCAAGCACTCCGAGGACGAGCAACGCGCCAAGAATGCGGAGTCGTCGTATTGGTGTTGCCAAACGCTGCGCACCGACCATGGCAAGAATCACTGCTGCTCCAACCACCCCCGTAAAGAGTCGATTGACTTGTTCAATTCGTCCATGGTGCGTGGAAACATCCACGAACTTGCTCTCGTTACATCGAGGCCAATCTGTGCAGCCGAGTCCGGAACCCGTGAGGCGAACTGCGGCGCCTGTAATGACAATTCCGACAATAAAGAACAGACTGACCTTGGCCAGAACATTGAATTGTCGCAGGGTAATCCTGGGCATTTTTGGGGCCTCTCTGCCCTATTGGGCGATATCCAACTTTGGCGGATAACCGCAGATTGTGCGAAAACCCCCATTTTTGACCTTGAATCTCACTTTGCGTGGTCATTCCAATATTTTCCGTGAGAAATCTCTTAAGTGGCGCTGTGGACCGCCGATACCTCTCCCGAATCTCAAAGGGAGCCAGCAATGTCCACACAAAGCCAACTCAAGAAGTACATCGTAAAGATCACAATCGCCGCAGTGGTATCAACCGCCGGATTGATGGTTACGACAGGAACCGCTTCCGCGGCCACAGTCGAGACAAAAAGCGTTCAGGCGAGTTCCTTCGTCGGATTGCGTATCGGTACTCGAAGTTCAGCAGTTCGAGAGATGCAACTCGCCTTGATCCAAAAGGGCATCACAGTTCCTGGTGGCGCCGATGGGATATTTGGACCAGCTACAGAGACTGCTCTCAAGAGCTTCCAGAAAAAGAATGGCCTTCGCACCTCGGGCACCCTGACCCGTCGTACCGCTCGCAAGCTCGGACTTCTTGGTCCCAGCCAGTCGCCAGCGGCCCCTGCAGCACCTGCTCGCATCAATGAGAGCAAAGTCGTAGTAATCGGTCAGACCGGCGAGCAAGTGAAGCTCGTACAGAGTGCATTGATCATTGCGGGCATCCATGTAAGTGGTGGAGCTGACGGCGTCTTTGGGCCAGCTACACAAAGTGCAGTTAAAACATTCCAAGCTAAAAAAGGTTTTGCCCAGACCGGCAAGGTTGATTCAACCACTGCCAAGGCTTTGAATAACTACTTCGATCTCGCTTCCACTGTCCACATGAAGGTGTTCCCAGTTCAGGGCAACTGTGGATTCGATGACACCTGGCACGCACCTCGCTCGGGCGGCCGCGTGCATGAAGGCGTTGACATCATCGCCAACTCCGGCAACTACCTCTATGCAGTGAATGACGGCACCATCTCCAAGATCACAGTTGATCATTGGCTGTCTGGCAACGCGCTGCGTCTCACGCTCGACAACGGCACCTACTTCTACTATGGACACCTTCGTGAGTTCGCTCCCGGCATCGCAGTCGGCACACGCGTCTCTGCAGGTCAGATCATCGGAACAGTCGGCGATACTGGCGAGACCACGGTTAACCACCTCCACTTTGAGATTCACCCCGGTGGTGGTGACCCGGTCAACCCATATCCCTTCGTGAAGGCGATTGACAACTGCAAGAGCAGCGTTGTGCCACTGCAGCCGGGGCTTAAATAAGCAAACTCAACGAGTGCGCATGCCGTTTGGCAGATGCTCAACATCACTGAGCTTTGAAAGGCAAAAGGTGTAGCCATCGCCCAACTTCATCGCCTCAATGCGAGTTACAGAGGTGTGACCAAGGACAAATCGATCCCACTCCCACGGCACAGTGTCCAAACCGAGAAGATGGGAAATCACAACGCTGTTTGTGCCCGCATGTGCCACGAGGATGATCGCCCCCCGATCATCCTCGATATCCCAAACTGGCAGATCAGAATCAATGCGA
>CAIYHK010000212.1 GCA_903925985.1 uncultured Actinomycetes bacterium | reverse complement strand
TGGGATCCGTTCTGGGCCGCAATCAATGAGACTGGTCTTCCCGTGTCGATGCACTTCGGTTCCGGTGGAGCGCCAAACGTTGCTCCCGGTGGTCCATTCACCGCAACTATCGCCCAGTACGGCCTCAACTCCCTGCAGTGCTGTATCGAACTCGTGAACTCTCGCATCTTCGAGAAGTTCCCGAACGTTAAGTTCGCTCTCTCTGAAGGCGGCATCGGCTGGATGCCTTGGATGCTTGAGCGTTGTGACTACACCTGGGAGCGCCACAAGATCTACACGGGCATGGCTGATGCGAAGAAGCCATCTGAGATCTTCCGCGAGCACATCTACGGTTGCTTTATTGCTGACGACGCCGGCATCAGAAATATTGACCTCATCGGCGAGGACAACGTGATGTTTGAATCCGACTATCCGCATTCGGATAGCAACTGGCCAAACGCACGCAAGATGCTCGAAGAATCACTTGCGAATACGCCCGACCACATTGCGCGCAAGATCGCCGAAGACAACGCTCGGCGACTCTTCAACTTCCCGCGCAAGTAGTCGTTTGACTCACGCCGCCAATGATGGCGGGATACATGAAATCCCGTTGCCTGAGGTCTCTGGTCGCATGTGGTTATGCGGCAAGCACCACATTGGGCCAGATGTTCACGGTGTTCGTGCTCGAACCGACAACGCCACGGTTGTGTGCCTAGTTCAACGTTCGGAGTTAACCGACCGCTACGACGACTACATCGGCTGGCTCGATCAAAACCGCAATGGTGCAGCCATCTGGTTCCCAGTACACGATCTGAGTGCACCTGGGGTGAACCACGCTGCGGAGTTGTTTCTGGAGATCGGAGATCGATTGCGTGACGGAGAGAACTTTGTCATTCATTGCGCCGCAGGCATTGGGCGCGCTGGCACCACGGCAGTGGGGATTCTCATGATTCTTGGTATTCCCGCCGAAGAGGCGGTCGCCCACGTGCGCGCCCACCGACCAATGGCGGGGCCTGAAGCCGGAGCCCAAAACGACCTCATACGTGATCTCGAAGCCATGATTGCTCGGGGCGAAATAGTGTGAGTGAATGACCGAGCACGCACGGCGCACCGAGAAAAACGGTGTCATCACAATCACCTTTGACAGACAAGACAAACTGAACGCCACATCACGCGAGATGCTTGAGGTTCTTGAACGCGCGATTTACGACCTGCGCGACGATGATGCCCATCGTGTTCTTGTCATTACAGCCGTAGGCAAATTCTTTACTTCTGGGATGGATATCGGCACCATGGGTGGTGAACGAGGTGTCGGTACCGATGGCGTGAAGCGTGGATCCAATATGCGCCGCGACTATCGCCTCCAAGGTCGACACGATGTTTGGGATGAAATTGAACGCGTTGAAAAGCCGGTAATCCTCGCAGCACAAGGGCCTTGTATCGGCATCGGCATGGAAATTGCTTCGTCATGTGATTTTCGTTTTGCATCTGAACGCACTTGGTTCAGCCTTCCTGAAATTCAGAATCTCGCGGTGATCGCTGGGTCGGGTGGAATTTCGCGACTCACACGAATTGTCGGACCACATTGGTCTAAGTGGTTCTCAATGGCTGGCGAAAGGGTGAACGCTGAAGATGCACGCATGATGGGTTTTGTACACCAGATAATTCCTGAGCCTGAATTCCATGACCACGTTCAGCAGTTTGCCGAAAAGTTGGCTGGTTTCCCAGGCGAAGCTGTAGGCATCGCAAAAATTCTCATTGATTCTGTGCCGGGTTCGGACCGCAGGGCAGCCCGCGACTGGGATCGACTCGCCCAGAACTTGATGTTTGACTCCCCCGATCACAAGTCCAAAGTCGATGACTTCATGAACAAGAGCAAGGGCTCCTGACGGAATCGGCGCCACCAGCAATCCCAAATAGAATCAAATGAGTTCGGGGGGACAATGGAAGAAAAGCGAGCACCAGATGGTCCAGGCACTGGCATATTGCCTGTTGACCTAAACCACACTGTTGACGACCTGATCAGTTGGTTG
>CAIYHK010000211.1 GCA_903925985.1 uncultured Actinomycetes bacterium | reverse complement strand
TCACAAGAGTGGTTTTACCCGAACCAGTGCTGCCGATGACCGCCAAGGTTTCACCAGCTTCAAGGGTGAAATTCACATTGCTTAGAACTGGTTGCTCGGCACCCGGGTACGCGAATCCGACATCCGTCATCTTGATCTGCGCGCGAGTATTGAGTTGCGTAACGGCATTTTCAGCGATGACCACAGAAGTGGCGGTCAGCAGCACTTCTTGAATTCGATCGGCACTCACAGCAGCGCGGGGAATCATCATTGCAATAAACGAGGCCATCATCACTGCCATCAAGATCTGCACCAGATATGAAATGAACGCCACCATCGCGCCGACCTGCATATCCCCCGCCGCGATGCGATTAGCGCCGAACCAAACAACTGCAACTGTTGCAAGGTTCACGAGCACGTTGATCATTGGGAACATGAGAGCTTGCATGCGGCCGCTGTACAACGAAGTGGTGGTCAATGCGTCGTTGCCCTGGCGGAAACGTTCTACTTCTTCGGGCTCGCGTACAAAGGCTCGCACCACACGAATACCTGTGAGTTGCTCACGCAAGATTTCGTTGATGTGGTCCAAGTAGTCCTGAATTTTTCGGTACGTGGGAATCAGTTTCTGGATCAGAATCGCAAAGAGAACCGCCACAGCTGGCATTGCCACCACAAGAATCCACGACAACGCAACGTCTTGGCGCAATGCGAGGACAACACCTCCAAGGGCCGTGAAAGGTGCACTGAGCAAAAGTGTGCAGGTCATAATCACCAGCATCTGCACTTGCTGCACATCGTTCGTGATACGGGTGATCAAAGACGGAGCACCAAATTTCGCCACTTCACGGGCTGAGAAATGGTTCACGTGGTGGAATAGGTCGGCGCGCACATCGCGACCGAAAGCCATCGCGACCTTTGATCCAACACGTACCGCGGAAACGGCAAAGATGAGTTGAGCGAACGAAACTGCAATCATCCAACCACCGATGCGCCAGATGTAGCCGGTATCGCCTTCGGCGACTCCCTTATCGATGATGTCCGCGTTCAGCGCCGGCAGATAAAGACCAGCAAATGCCTGCACGGCCTGAAACAGCAGAACCAGCCCGAGCAAACCCCTGTACTTGGACAGTTTCGATCGCAACAGACTTACAAGCATTCCGTTTGCCAACGGTAGTACTCATTGCCGCTACAAGGACTATTGAAGGCTTCAACTCGTAATTGACAAAACGAGGGGCTCACTGGGTGCACTCTGGCACTAGTCGGTATGATTCAAGGGCACTTTCGCGGGTGTAGCTCAATGGTTAGAGTTCCAGCCTTCCAAGCTGGCTATGCGGGTTCGATTCCCGTCACCCGCTCCATCATGTTTTTGCAACACTGGGGTTCAACCACTGACGAAATCGCCAGCGCCGTTGCTGGGGATTCGATTTGTCCAAGTGCAACCCTCGTTGCAACGCGTTCAATAACCATCGCAGCCCTGCCAAAGGATGTATTTCCCTGGATCCGCCAGATGGGAATGGGTAAAGCCGGTTGGTACAGCTACGACTGGCTCGACAACTTCGGGCGCAAGAGCGCAACCGTGATCAAACCAGAGTGGCAAGACGTAACTGCGGGCTCCAGAGTTCCTGGCGGCCCGGTGAAATTTGAAGCAGCGATCGTGGAGCCGTCACGCGCCTTCGTTTTACGAATCAACTTCAAGAGCAAGCTTGGAAAGCGACTATGCGGCACCCTCGCCTACGAACTGCGTGAAGACCCAGCGGGGACGCGGCTCGTTACACGCCTACGTACACACATCAACATCCCCGGCGGAAAACTTGTTGAAAACCTCTTCCTGGGACCAGGCGACGGAATTATGGTGCGTAAGCAATTAATGAACCTCGCAAAACGCGCCGAATCGCGCAGTTAGGCTCTGTTAGTCCACTTTGCGAACCACGCGGGCCTAGTCGAAAGCAGTTTCTTTTTATGCGCCGAGCTTTAGTCGCAGCAATCATTTCGGCACTTGTCTCTTTTGGGCTCCCAGCAAGCCAGAGTTTCGCTGCGACTCATGAATGCAGCGGTGGGGGCTCGATCACTGTTGTGGGCACTCGGGTGACTTCCCAGTCTGGTTGTACCGGCGTATTGAGGGTTCCAGACGGTGTAACTGAAATCGCTACCGATGTGTTTCTTGGAATTACAACGATGACAGAAGTTGTAATGCCCACATCTCTGACAACAGTTGAACCACACTCATTCAAGAATGTTTCAGGGCTTAATGCCATAATTTTTCTCGGCAATCCTCCCGCGTTTCAAACGGTATTTCCCGGAATAACCCCATTCAACGGCACTAGCACCAAACTTGTTTATAGCCCGTCAAACACAACCTGGCCGCTTTACGGTTCGCCAATCTATGGGCAGCAAGTTGTCGCGGGCCGCACGGTCACTTTCCAAAGCAACGGTGCGCTGACTGGTGACCTACCAGCTGCTTCAGTAATTCCGTACTTCGCACCTGGCGCCCAGATCACGATGCCTGAGAATTCCGGGGCTCTCACAAATGGTTCACTCCCCTTTGTTGGCTGGAACACCCAGAGCGACGGCACGGGCGGGCATTACGAATCCGGCGAAATATTTACAGTCGGGTCTGAAAATGCAAACCTCTACGCGACTTGGGGTGTGGCGGCAAGTACTGCTGATACGCCATCGATTGCTGGCACGCCGATCGCTGACTACAACGAACTTTTGTTCTCACCCGGTACTTGGACGGGTGTACCCACACCGGATTTGAGCTACCAGTGGTACGCATGCACGAACGAGATCTCATCAGCTCAACACATAATTCCCGTATTCTGTTCAGCAATCGAACTCGCTAACGGCTTTGTTTTCGATCCACTGTCCGAACATGTAGGTAAGTACATTGCTGCAGCGGTGACGGGCCAAAGTGCAGGAACCAGTTCAACAACGTGGATTACTGCCACAAGCGACGAAGTGCTTCTCCGCCCCGGTGCAACAGTGAAGCCGAGCATCTTGGGTACGCCGTTGGCAACTTCTGCAGGAACAAACACACTCAGCGCTGTCGACGGAACATGGACGGGATACCCCACTCCAACCCTGACCAAGCAGTGGTATGCGTGCAATTCATACTCATACGAGCCTCGCAACGCACTCCCAAGTGACTGCACTGCGATCTCGGGCGCCATCGGAAACACTCTGAGTGTGATCCCCGAATACGCGAACAAGTTCATCTCGGTTGCCGTTCGAGCCGAAAGCGAAGGCACCTCCCCACGCACCTGGTGGTCGGCAACAACTTCTCGTGTGGAAATGAAGGCAGCAGCAACAACAAAACCATCAATTACGGGAACTGCCAAAGTCGGCAGACAGCTGGCGGCCAATCGAGGCACATGGACCGGCGCGCCGACACCTAGCTACGCCTATCAGTGGTATTCGTGCGGTACGAGAGTTGCGTCAACAAAGTCGGCCGTTCCAGGCAATTGCACACAGATCGCAGGAGCCACAGGTTTGCGTTACACACTTAAAGCCGCACAACGCAACAAGTTTGTGACTATTGCAGTTACTGCTACCAGTGGTTCCACAACTCCAACGATGTGGGTCGCCATCAGCATGCTTAAGGTCGTTTGAACAATCTGCATTAGCGTCGACACCACGGTGGGTGGTGCATCATCCTGAAGGAGTACAAAATGAGAGTTCGTGCAGTTTTGACTGGGATTGGTTTATTGACCGCCTCAGTAGCGATGACCTGCATTGCGCCTTCAGTGGCAGTGGCAGAGGTTGACGGGGAATATGCATGCACACTTGGTGGCCAGTTCGTTGTTGTCTCGGGTGCTGTGCAGAATGGAACCGACTGTGAGGGAATTGCGAATATTCCATCTGGCGCAACCAGCATCAGCGAGAGTGCCTTTTTCCAGGCCCCGATGACACGAGTGAACATCCCCTCGAGCGTCCAGAGCATTGCAGATACTGCTTTTTACCTATCGTCCGTCGTAACTGTAAATTTCGCGACCCGTAGTCAACTGACCTCGATTGGAACTCAGGCATTCGCCGGCACCGCAGGGCTGACATCCATTAATTTGCCCCGAGCATTAACGACCATGGGCACACTTGTGTTTTCCGGTTCGGGAATTACCTCAATAACGATTCCTGAATCGGTTACCGAGATTCCGGATTCGGCATTTTCCAATGCAACGAGCTTGACCAGTGTCACCTTTGCTGCCAACAGTCAAGTAACGCGAATCGGAGCCTCTGCCTTTGCCGACACCGATTCACTTTCAACGATCGAGCTACCCGATGGATTAACAGTCATTGATGCATCTGCGTTCAGTTATTCAGGCC
>CAIYHK010000210.1 GCA_903925985.1 uncultured Actinomycetes bacterium | reverse complement strand
GTTGTTGAATCTGCAACCTCTTTCAATTACCTAGGTCGCGCGTTGGTCTTGAGCGGCAAGACCGACCTGATGCTCGGTCAACCTGGTGCGAAAGTGATTATTGACTTCAAAACCGGCAACATCAGCCCGGTTCACCGTGACGACCTGAGGTTCTACTCGCTGATTGAACTCTTGCGATCGAATCGACCACCAAGACTCGTGGCTTCTTACTCTCTTTCCGCTGCCCGACCCGATCCTGAACCCGTAAACGAATCCACCCTTCGGGTTGCGTCAATGCGTGCACTTGACGGCATCACGCGCATCCTCGAACTCACTCGCCGCGAACGCAAAGCAGATGTAACCCCAGGGGTGCAATGCCGTTGGTGTCATCTCGCGCAGGACTGTGAAGTTGGCCAAGCGTGGCTAAATCGATCTGACGAAGACTTTGACGAGTAGGTCTCAATCTATGCAGAGCGACGCAAGAAGAACTTGCGGATCTCTTCAAGCCACAACACAGAAGATGCAACCGCGATGCAAATCAACCACTGCCCAAAGTTGATTGAAGTGGTATCAAAAAGGCTTTGCAAGAAGCCGACGTGTGACACACCAACCTGCAGCAGGATTACCGCACTAAGCGCCATCCAAAGTTGCCTGTTTGTCAGTGTGTATTTAGTGAACACTGACTCCTTCTCATTGCGAACATTCAAAATATTGAAAAATTGGAACAAGACGAATGTGTTGAACGCCATCGTTCCCGCCACCGTGGCTGTGCCAACTTTTGCTTCTGCCCCAGGCGCCAAAGCAAGCACGAGCAAAGTGCCAACCGCCATGATCACCGAGGAGAAAGTGACGGCGATCCAACGCTGGCGCGTCAAAATCTTCTCATCCATTCCACGCGGCTTGCGTTCCATGACATCGGATGCTGGGTTGTCGAGGCCTAATGCCATCGCCGGAGGCCCGTCCATGATGATGTTCACCCAGAGAATCGCAATTGCGGCAAATGGCTTGCCGTGAGCGATGTCAAAGATTGACGCCGCCAAAAACAGCATTGCGAAACCAAGGGTGGTACTTAACTGAAAACGTACGAACTTGACAATGTTGTCGTAGATCATGCGTCCACGCTTCACCGCACCGACAATTGTTGCGAAGTTGTCGTCGGTCAAAACCATCGTTGCGGCTTCTTTGGTCACCTCGGTACCAGTGATTCCCATAGCAATTCCGATGTCAGCTTTCTTCAGAGCTGGTGCGTCATTCACGCCATCGCCGGTCATTGCTACGACATTGCGCTTGCGCTGAAGGGCGGCAACGAGTCGGATTTTGTGCTCCGGCGCAACTCGCGCAAACACTGAAACATCGTCAATGCAAGCATCAAGCTGTTCATCATCCATTCGATCAAGATCAGCACCAGTTAAGGCACCAACACTGCCGTTTGAGAGCCCAAGCTCAGCCCCAATTGCCCGTGCAGTCCCGGCGTGATCACCAGTAATCATCTTCACCTTGATGCCAGCACTGCGCGCTTCTGCAATTGCCAACTTTGCTTCGGGTCTCGGCGGATCAACAATCCCCACTAATGCAATCAGAACGAGGTCATCAATCAGCGCAGCGGGGTCGGCTCCACTGTCATTGAATTCGTGCCATGACTCAAGGGACATATCGCGTTGACCAATCGCCAACACTCGCAATCCCTCACCTGCCAGACGCTCGTTATGTGCTTGTAACTCGTCGCGTAGTTCACTTATCGGTTGAGCGGTTCCTTCACGGCCAATTGCGGTGCCCGCCTTAGCCAACATCACATCTGGAGCACCCTTGACGAACATGCGCATAACTGGTGAACCACTTGAAACGGCAACTTCATGGAAAGTTGCCATCACTTTCGTTGCGGAATCAAATGGAACCTCGGCAACGCGAGGATGATTGATACGCATCTTGGCAGCATCAAACCCGCCCTTTGCAGCAAGCACCACCAGTGCGCCTTCGGTTGGATCGCCAATTAGTTTCCATTCACCATCGACCTTGTTCACTACAGCATCACTGCATAGCGCCATTCCGAGCAGAGCATTATCAAGGGCAAACGGTGCGCCACCATCAAGTGATTCGATCGCGCCTTCGGGTGAGTACCCCTGACCTGAAACCTCGTGCTCATTGCCTTGAATAACCACTCGCCGCGCGGTCATTTCATTCAGTGTGAGTGTGCCCGTCTTGTCCGAACAGATGACACTCGTGCAACCAAGAGTTTCAACACTGGCCAAACGCTTTACGATCGCATTTGCCTTTGCCATCTTTGCTACACCAATAGCCAGTGTCACCGCTGTTACAGCAGGTAGTCCTTCAGGGATGGTCGCCACAGCGAGCGCCACAGCGAGATTCAGCAAATCTGTGAATGCCTCGCCGCGCAATAACCCAACTACAACCACGGCTAGAACCACAACACCCGAGAGCTTTGCAAGGCTATGCGCGAGTCCCTCTAACTGTTTTTGCAATGGTGTTTTGTCGGTTTCAGTGGCCCGAAGCAGGCCAGCGATCCGACCAATCTCGGTATCCATGCCCGTGCTGGTCACCAATATTTCGGCGCGACCACGCGTGACCGTGGTGTTCATATAGGCAACGCTCGTGCGATCTCCGAGCGGTGCGTCGACTCGCTCAACCGGAGTGATGGATTTCATTGCCGGTTGGCTTTCACCGGTTAGGGCAGCTTCTTCAATTTCAAGATTGGCGGCCAACACGATGCGTCCATCG
>CAIYHK010000209.1 GCA_903925985.1 uncultured Actinomycetes bacterium | reverse complement strand
TGATGGACGCGAACTCCTGATCGAAGCCGAGATAAATCTGAATGGTCGCAATCGGGTGTTGGTCAACAAACAAACACTGCGCAGAACCCGTGATCTTCTTGGCGTTTTGCGGGCCACAGTGTTTTCTCCAGACGATCTCGCGATTGTTAAAGATGGTCCAGCGTTGCGCCGAGATTTGATTGACGATGCACTGGTTGCAATTGATGCGCGGTTTGATGCAATCCGCACCGAAGTCGACCGAGTGATTCGCCAACGCAATGTATTGCTTAAGCAAGCAGGCGGCAGACTCACGGAAGACGTGGCACTGACACTTGATGTGTGGGATGAAAAGTTGGTGGCAGCAGGCACGGTGATGGGGGAGGAACGCGCGGCACTTATCGCGCGACTGAATACCGAAGTACCTAACGCATACGACCAGCTCGCAGAACGGCACAGTGCCGTTGAATTGCGATACGAACCTGATTGGCGATCGCGCGGTTTAGCTCACGCGCTCGCCGAAGCGCGCAACGACGACATCCGCCGAGGCGTGTCTACGGTGGGTCCGCACCGTGATGACATCGAGATTTCAATCAATGGCCTCACCGCGCGATTCCACGCGTCCCAAGGCGAGCAGCGCTCGGTGGTGCTCGCACTACGTCTCGCCATTCATCGCATGGTTGCTGAGTCCGTAGGCAGTGTGCCGATCCTCGTATTGGATGATGTGTTGTCTGAACTAGACCCCGATCGGGCCAACGCCCTGATCGCAAATCTTCCTCCGGGGCAGGTGATTATCACATCTGCAAGTGGGGTTCCTGAGGAGACCAAACCTGATGCAATCGTGCGCATTGCTGCAGGTGAAGTGGTGGAATCATGAGCGACGACCCGACACCAATTTCGTCCGACCTCGATGACCTCATGCGTCGTCTGCAAGCAGGCGACCGCGAGCAAGTTGGTGGCGTGTTCGGTAAGTGGGAAGAGATCGTCGGTGCTTCGGTGGCTGCAAATGTCACTCCAGTTCGGATCGAAAATCAGACCCTGGTTGTTGAAGTCTCAGAGTCAAGTTGGGCGACACAAGTGGGCTTTTTGGAGTCCACAATTCGGCAAAGAATTCTCGAAGAAACAGGCAGTGAAATCGTCAGTGTCGAAGTTCGGGTGCGTCGTCATCGGTAGACTTCTTTACGTACGAAAACCCTCATAAGGAACGAAGTGGCAAAGACGGAGTCGAAGTCAACAAAGCCAACGGCCGACTACGGCGCGAAAGACATCCAGGTTCTTGAAGGTCTAGACCCGGTGCGTAAACGCCCTGGTATGTACATCGGATCGACCGGTCTTGCGGGCCTGCATCACCTCATTTGGGAAGTCGTGGACAACTCTGTCGACGAGGCCATGGCGGGATTCTGCACCAAGATCAGCGTCACCCTGGAAAACGACGGCAGTTGCAAGGTTGACGACAACGGCCGCGGAATTCCAGTAGATCCGTACCCCTCGGGCCCCCACAAGGGCAAGAGTGCAGCCGAAGTGGTGCTCACGGTGCTGCACGCCGGCGGCAAGTTCGGCGGCGAGGGCTACAAGGTTTCAGGCGGCCTCCATGGTGTGGGCGTGAGCGTGGTTAATGCTCTGTCCAAGCGTGTGCTGGTCGAGATTGATCGTGAGGGGGATCGTTACAGCCAGGAATTCATTGATGGCGGTAAGCCAAAGGGCAAGCTCGGTAAGTCAGGCAAAACCCCAGGGCGCGGTCGCACCACTGGTACCACGATTCAGTTCTGGCCAGACCCAACCATCTTCCAAGCCGAAGGCGTTGAGTTCGTTGCGCGTACCGTCACCGAGCGGTTGCAGACGATGGCATTTTTGAACAAGGGCCTCGAGATCGAGTTCGTTGATGCGCGCGATGGCAAAGAGCAAACCATCACTTATCAGTACAAGGGCGGCATCGTTGACTTTGTGAAGCACTTGAATGCTTCAAAAGAAGCACTGTTTGCCAAGGTCGCTTCTTACGAAGATGAAGACGAAGAAGAGGGCATGACCCTTGACATCGCATTGCAGTGGAACACCGGTTACTACGAAGGCATCCACGGTTATGCCAACGGCATCAGCACTACCGAGGGCGGTATGCATGTTGAAGGATTCAAAACCGCGCTTACCTCAGTTGCAAACAAGTACGCGCGCAACAAGGCCCTGTTAAAGGAAAAAGACGACAACCTTCTCGGTGAGGACATCCGCGAAGGGCTGACTGCGATTGTTGCTGTCAAGCTCCGCGAACCACAGTTTGAAGGTCAAACCAAGGCCAAGTTGGGCAACGTGCCTGCGCGCTCGTTCGTCCAGAAAGCCACCAACAAGTGCCTTGAAGAATGGTTCGAAGAAAATCCGACCGAAGCCAACAAGGTCGTGAAGAAGGCGATTGCTGCAGCGCAGGCGCGGCTCGCCGCAAAAAATGCTCGTAACGCAGTGCGCCGCAAGACCGCACTTTCAGGTGCGGGAATGCCCGACAAACTAAAGGATTGTTCGAGCGGCAAGGCCGAAGAGAGCGAACTCTTCATCGTTGAAGGTGACTCCGCAGGCGGCACCGCGGTAGACGCACGCGATCCGCGAGTGCAGGCAATCTTGCCGATTCGCGGCAAGATCCTGAACGTTGAACGCGCGCGCCTTGACAAGATGCTGAAGAACAACGAGATCCAGGCGTTGATCACTGCAATTGGTGGCGGTGTGGGCGAAGAGTTCGATGCTGGCAAAGCGCGCTACCACAAGGTGATTGCACTCGCCGACGCTGATGTCGATGGCAGTCACATCCGCACGTTGTTACTTACGTTCTTTTATCGGCAGATGCGCCCCATGGTCGAAGCCGGTTATGTGTACATCGCGCAGCCGCCGCTTTATTCAACTGAAGTTGGTAAGCAAAAGATCTATCTGAAGGACGACCTCGCAAAGACTGCATTCCTCACAGAGAACCCAAATCACCGCAAGGAATTCCAGCGCCTCAAGGGTCTTGGTGAAATGGACTGGGAAGAACTCAGGTCCACCACGATGGATCCAAACACCCGCACACTTCTGCAGGTCACCGTTGAGGAAGCAGCTCTCGCTGACGAAGTGATGAGTGTGTTGATGGGCGACGACGTCGAAAGCCGCAAGAACTTCATCCAGACCAACGCACGCGATGTGCGCAACCTTGACTTCTGATTGATGGACGGAAAGACAGCACCGTGAGTGATACACCAACAACAGACGCGATCCAGCCAGTTCCGCTCCAAGACGAGATGGAGCGCTCGTTCCTTGACTATGCGATGTCGGTCATCATGTCGCGCGCATTGCCCGATGTTCGTGATGGTCTCAAGCCCGTACACCGCCGCATCATCTGGGACATGGAGCAGCAAGGTTTCCGCCCGGATCGGCCATTCGTGAAGTGCGCACGCGTCACTGGCGACACCATGGCGCGTTATCACCCACATGGTGACTCTGCGATTTATGACGCGCTCGTTCGAATGGCACAGCCGTTCT
>CAIYHK010000208.1 GCA_903925985.1 uncultured Actinomycetes bacterium | reverse complement strand
CACAACAGTTTTCGGTTGGTATTTTGCTGCATAGTTTTCTGCCGTCTCAATCCATTGGCATGGGCTGGAACCACTGAAGACTCGTGAGAGGGTCTTGCCATCTGATTGTTTTCGGACTCCTGACGCAACTAAGGAATAAATCTCGCGTCCAATTGAGTCGCCATACATGATCAGATCAACAGGAGTTGTTGAAGTGCCGATCGTGGTCGGTGTCGTGGTGGTTGGTGTCGCTTCTGCTGTGGTTGAGGCCGAAGTATCGGTTGGCTCGGCTGACTGGAGTGCACACGCACTTAACGCGGCAACCGAAGCACAACAGATGAAGAGACGCTTCATTCGGCGGAATGTGCCTCAAGGTCAGCAAGAGATACAAACTCGAGTGTCGCTGCATGTGTTGCTTCCAGCAAGACCTTCGGTGCCTGCCCGGCTTCCAATGCCTCAGCCCACCGTGAGGCGCATAAGCACCACTTGTCACCGACCTTCAAACCATTGAAGCCATATTGCGGCATCGGTGTTGAGAGATCGTTGCCGGCATTTTTGGAAAACGTAAGAAAATCATCAGTCATCACTGCGCAGACTGTGTGCACTCCAAAATCATCGCCGCCAGTTTCACAACAACCATTTCGGTAATACCCAGTCATTGGGTTTGTGCAACATGATTCAATTTCGCGTCCGTAGACGTTCTTTTGTTGAGAAGCCATGTGCCCACCGTAGCGACATCACGCCCAACTAGCCTTGGGATTGCGATGAATTCAACGCCCCCCGCCAGCAACGGTAAATTTCGGTACAGATTTGCCCCTTCACCTACAGGGTTTTTTCATGTTGGCGGGGCTCGTACAGCTCTCTATAACTGGGCTCTCGCCTTGAAGCAGGACGCCACTTTTGTCTTACGCATCGAGGACACAGACGAAGCGCGCAACAAACCAGAGTGGACCGCAGGGATCATTGACGCACTGGCGTGGATTGGAATTGGCACAGGCGATCCCCATTTTGAGGGTCCTTACTTCCAGTCACAGAATTCCAAAGAGCATGTTGAGGCCGCCCATCGTCTGCATGCGGCGGGGCATGCTTATTACTGCGATCTGACATCGGAGCAGATCCAAGAGCGTGCCAAAGCAAACGGCAAACCCGGGTATGACGGTTACTCGCGTGATCGCGGACTCGGCCCTGGGCCGGGCCACGTATTGCGGTTCAGAGTTCCCGAAGGTGTAACTGTCGTGGATGACCTCGTGCGCGGTCGCGTTGAATTCGATAACAGCACGGTTGAGGATTTTGTGTTGTTGCGGGGGAATGGAACTCCGATGTTCCTGCTGGCAAACGTGGTTGATGACATCTTGATGTCCATTACTCATGTGGTGCGCGCTGAAGAGCATCTCCCCAATACGCCAAAACAACAGTTGATCTGGAGTGCACTTGGGCATGCGCCACCGGTGTGGGCACATGTGCCTGTATTGGTGAATGAGCAGCGCAAGAAACTGTCAAAGAGGCGAGACAAAGTTGCGCTAGAGCAATATCGCGATGAGGGTGTCATTGCTCCAGCGATGAT